>NYTP01000109.1 GCA_002683575.1 Bermanella sp. | reverse complement strand
GCGGGTTTTTGCTTTTATGGGCCCCAATCCCAGGTTCGCTAACCTCAAGATCAGCGGTGTTGCCACCAAATTCTAAAAACCCGTTAAGTCTCACGATTTAACGGGTTTTTCCTTTTATGAGTCACAGTCCCAGGTTCGCTAATTTCAAGATCAGCGGTGTTGCCACCCAATTTAAAAAGCCCGATATTTCTCACGATGTATCGGGTTTTTGCTTTTTGGGCCCCAGTCCCAGGTCCACTAACTTCAAGATCTGCGGTGTTGCCACCAAATTCTAAACGCCCGCTAGATATTGCTCTTTAGCCGTTTTTTCATGATATGGGTCTCACTCAAAAGCCTCTATGCTATCTCGCAATGTAAGCCAACTAATAATATGCACCAGTGCCCATTGGGAGCCTAAGACGATAGGATCCATTGTGCATTCTCCTTATAATCTCATACTCAAGCATGAGGCTTACGGATAGCCCTGAACAGATGGATACTCATGCCGATTGTTTTTGAGTATGTCCCTTGTTGCGATCTATTTTATGCCTTTGTTTATTGTCACTTGGCTGGGCAAGTCTTGCCCATAGCGAACCGGTTAAGTTGTCCAAGTCGAAAATCTGCCATGACACCACTAGCCCCTTTTATGAACGCGTCAGGCGCTTTACTCCCTTTGCCAGCCTTGATGAGTGCCTAAAAGCAGGTGGGCGCTTACCTGAATTATCTGGGCAGGTTAAATCGGAGCCCGCATCAGGTAAAACGTATGCTCGTCGTGCCTTTGGTCATGGCTGGGCTGATGATGACCGCGATTGCCAGAACACGCGACACGAAGTGCTGATCGCGCAGTCAACCACAGCCACGCAACTGTCTAAAAACGGCTGTAGGGCTGTTCATGGGCGCTGGATTTCAATGTTTACTGGTAAGGTGATCAGTGATGCTCAATTATTAGATATCGACCATGTGGTACCGCTCAAGTGGGCATGGGAACACGGTGCTCAGAACTGGCCAAGATCGACTCGCATACGCTTTGCCAACGACCCGATTAATTTAATTGCCGTAGAGCGATCTCTTAACCGAGCAAAGGGCGCACAAGGGCCTGATACCTGGTTACCGCCGGATAACCAGTGCCAGTACATTGTGCGTTTTATGAGGATTGTGAAAAGCTATAAATTACAACAGCCCGCTTCGTTAGCAAACGTGCAGGCTCGTTGTTTATAAGGCCGCCAAGTCATGGAGATGGCGACAGGCATTTAGAGGTTACTGGCTAGGCTAACACTTGTAGACTGCAATACCTTGGCAATTTTTTTCTTGGTGGCATACACCAAGAAAAAGGCATTTTCATCGCTGTAATTCACCACACTGTCTTCTACAAACTCCCACTTGCCTTTGGCTGAGGCAATCTTTTTTGCCCACTGGGAGCCTTGTGGTGATTGCGCTAGGTTATCCAGACGCGCCTTGAATCGCTCACTGGCCGCCTTCGGCTCTAACTTTTCAGCATCTTGTGGAGACAATGAAATAGTGCCGTTGTAACTGCTCGACACATCAAAAAAACGGGCCGTAATGGCTTGTACTTCCACTTGGGCCAATAGGGCTTGGTCCTGCCCTTCTTGAATGTCCGCGTTATTCGAAATATACGCGTATAAGTCCGAAATATAACCACGGGCATCACGACGGGTGTAAGCGCTTACATCCCAATCAAACTCAGGGCTGTATTCCACCGTTAAGTTGGCAACAAAGCCATTCCAGCGGCGTGCCCATTCATTGCCATTGACCGGGTCCTGCTCTTGGAACGCCTGCAAACTAGCCGAGGCTTCTTGTTTAAAGCGATCAAGGTCAGCTTGATACTTGGGGGATCCATGGGATAGGGCTTTCATATACATAGCAGATACGGCTTGGAAAGCCGCTTGAGCATGGTTCAGTAAGGTTGGATTTGCGTGAGAGGGCGCGCTGAGCAAGCACGCTAGGAAAACCCACAAGGCACCTTTAACAACAACCGTCATAATCGTAATCTTCTCTTTATTATTTTTTTGATTAAGTTTGGGATGAGATAAGCTTAATTTTTAGCCATAAAGACTAATACCATTGCGGATTGAGTACATGACTCTAAAGAGTGATTTATAGCTAAATATTAGGGATATAAGTGCAGTTATAACTAAAAATTAAGATACTGTGATGAGTGTCATATTCTCATCACAGCCTGATATGAGATCCGGCGATCATGGAATTATAGTGACTGCTCTATCCATGCCTGCAATTGCGACTGGGGCAAAGCACCGGCCAACTCATTCATAACCTTGCCTTGTTGAAATATTTTTAACGCCGGAATACTGCGAATCGCATATTGAGCCGCTAGCTGCTGCTCACTCTCTGTGTTCACCTTTAATAGAATCGCCTTACCCACAAGGGCTTTTGCCACTTGAGCATAAGCTGGGGCCATGGCCTGACATGGGCCGCACCAGCTGGCCCAAAAATCCACCACTACGGGTAATTCGCTCTTATTAATAAAGCGAGCAAACTGGGCACTGTTCACTTCCAGCGCTTGATCGGGTGTTAACACACTTTGGCATTTGCCGCATTTGGGTGTTTCTTGTAATCGTGATGATGGCACTCGATTCAAACCAGAACAGGCAGGGCAAACCAATATCATATAAACGCTCCTCATTTTAGCTTTATCTAATATTGGGATGGTTATGGATTTATCAAGTTAGCGACACAAAAGGTTGCGCACTTGGGTAAGCTAGAACAGCTCAATTTCTTGTGCGGCTGGGCTTCGACTATTAATTTCAGACAGCAGCATTTCGCGTAATTCGTACAGCATTTCATCAGACAACTTAGGCAGTTCTAACCCAGAAAAATGACGCTGACTCATAACTGATTGCTCGTAACATCGCACATGGGCTGGCCCTTCGCCAGCTATGATCTTTACTTGTTTTTCACCTACAACAGTTTTGCGACAATAGGGACAACGCATTGAGCCTCCAAGTATTTAAACGAATGCGGGAATGATACACAGCGCTGACAATCGGGTGGGTCACTTTTTGTGATTGGATCACATGAGTTTGGTTAAAAACTGTAACCACAGGGTAAGAGTTTTGCACAGGCCTGATTTTCATAACTCTGGTATCATGCCGTCTTTCATCTTTAGCTAGCGTTAACATGTCATCAGATCAAGTGATTATCATCGGTGCAGGGGCCGCAGGGCTCATGTGTGCCATCAGTGCCGCTGAAAACGGTAAAACTGTTTTAGTGTTAGACCACGCGAATAAAGCGGGGAAAAAAATCCTAATCAGTGGTGGTGGCCGTTGTAACTTCACCAACATGTACACCGAACCCAGTAACTACCTTAGTGCTAACCCCCACTTTTGTAAGTCAGCGTTAAAACGGTATACCCAATGGGATTTTATCGCCGAAGTCGATAAAGCCGGTTTGCCTTGGCATGAGAAAAAACTTGGCCAATTGTTCAGCGATAATAAAAGTGAAGCCATTCTAAACATGCTGCTTGATCGTTGTGAGGAACTTGGTGTTGGTATTAAGTTGAATTGCAGTATTGATAAAATCGAAAAAAATGATGATGGCATTTTTTCGCTCACCTCTAATGACAACACTGACACCTGCTCATCCTTAGTGATCGCCACTGGCGCCATGAGTTTCCCTACCATGGGCGCTACAGATTTTGGCCATCGTGTTGCGCGCCAATTTGGATTAAAGGTTACCAATACCACACCCGGTTTAGTGCCCTTTACATTTGATGCTAAAGAGAAAGCCCGTTTTGACGGTTTAAGCGGTGTGAGTATCGACACTGAAATCACCTGTGGGAAACAGAGCTTTCGTGAAAATATTTTATTTACACACAAGGGCTTGTCAGGCCCTGCGGTGTTGCAAATCAGCTCGTACTGGCAGCCAGGTGATACCATTACCGTATGCTGCCTTGCGGATGTTGATTTATTTGGCGAACTTAAACAGCACCACCAAGACAGCCCCAATAAACATTTGATCAATATTTTAAAATTGCATTTCCCTGAGCGCGTGATCGAAAAATTTTGTGCCGGTCATGAGTTAAATAAACCATTACAACAATATAAACACAGCGAACTTGAAACCATTGCTGATCTTTTTCAAAAATGGTCCTTTATTCCAAGCGGCACTGAGGGCTATAAAAAAGCTGAAGTCACCCTAGGTGGTGTGGATACGGATGAAATCAGCTCAAAGACTTTTGAAGCTAAAAAAGTGAAGGGTTTGTATTTCATAGGCGAGGTGCTGGATGTCACAGGTCATCTAGGTGGGTTTAATTTCCAATGGGCTTGGGCCAGCGGCTTTTGTTGTGGGCAAGCGGTTTAAGCGAACGCCTTAAGATAAAACACAGCCAAGAAAAAAAGGGGGTTGATACAATCAACCCCCTTTTTTTAGGCGCGCTTAAAACATATAAAATTATTTTTTAATGTCATTCACATGTTTAACATTATAAGCCGCCAATACTAATAAGCCGCCTAATATGCCTAGGTTTTTAATGAAATTTTGCATTTCATGGGCCCCTTCTTGCCCAGTAAAATTCCAGAAATCATGCAAGTTAAAATTAATTGCCACCACCATTAAGGCGAGTATGAAGGCCGCTGGCGCAACATACCGGTTCATCAATATGCTGATGCTGGCAACAATTTGAATAACCCCTGCCAGTACCAACAAAACCGGAATAAAAATCATGCCGTGCTTTTCCATTAAAGCGATGTGCATATCCCATGCGACAAATTTCATCACACCTGGCACTAAAAAGTACAAACCGATTAAACTGCGACCGATTATCAATGAAGACGTTTCCATCATATTTTCTTCCCTTTAAATAGACTCGTTATTTACCTTCACCATAACATCAATATTGCCCTTAATGGCATGAGAGTATGGGCAAACCTGATGAGCAACACGCACTAATTCAAGCGCTTGCGCTTGTTCTAAATCCAATGTCACATCAAGCTCAGCAGACAATGCAAAACCACCATCCTCACGAGGGCCGATACCGATATGCGCTCGAACAGGTGCTTGCGTGATGGCTAATTTTTGTTGCGCAGCAACATGCAAAATAGCGTTAGAAAAACACGCGGCATAGCCAGCCGCAAACAATTGCTCCGGGTTATTACCGGCACCACTGCCACCCATTTCTTTTGGGTAGCTAAGGTCTAACGTTAACTGGTTATCTTCTGTTGCTACATTGCCATTACGGCCCGCTTTAGCATTGGCCGCCACTTGATAGATAGGGGTCATATTCTTTCTCCTGATTCCACTTAATTTAAATTAATCACAACTAGATTGTGCACAATTTATTTGTTTTATAGAGGCTTAGCAAGCCTTACTTGTGATAGATGAAAGGGAAAAAATGAACGAATATCGCTGCGACCAGTAACCACGGGCGGTTCAGCATGGCGTAAACAATCAGCAATAGACTATCCCATTAAATGGACAGTCCCGTTTGTTATTTAAAGCATTACAAACGACATAAAACGTTATAAAAATGGAAAAGTGAGGGTCGTATTTTCACAAAACAGCGGACATAAAAAAACCCAGCAAAACGCTGGGTCAGGCATACACAAAACTGTGCAAACGTGCATCCTACACTAGAGGGTTGTTACAAACGTAACTCGGTTACAAATACGCTATGGCGCATTTCAAATTCGTTTTAAAGCCTAACTATTAGGCTTGGCTGTCACCTTCATGCTTAGCAATATCATTTTTGATGAAGCGGTAGACGCCACCAAAAAAACCAATTGTTAAAGCCACGATAAGAAGCCCTGCAATTACATATTCATCAACGTACATGGCGTTACCTCACAGAGTGATTAATGTTTACACCCTAAGATTAGCAACCCATTGAAAATGAAAATTGACTTAAATCAATATGGATTTCACACCCTGCCGATTCCCATATAAAACCTGACATGGGTCAATTTTTAACCGTCCTATTTTTCAAGGTCGTTATTTTTAGCCGCCACCATACCTGCCAGCTTGATAATAACTTGATCCTTAAACTTCTCTCTTATATCGGCATTTAATGCACCTAATAAGCGCCTATCCACTTTTAATAAGATGCAGACTTCATTAGCAATAACATTGGAGGTACGCGGGGTATTTTGAATAAATGCAATTTCACCAAAGAAATCGCCAGGGCCCATGTTCGCCAACGGGGCTTCGATTCCATCCAATGTCACCCGGGCAGAACCGCTTAATAAGATGAAAAAAGCGGTATCCAGTGTATTTTGTTCAATGATGTATTCGTCTTCTTGGGCCACATAAAAAGAAGCCTCTGTATCGATGACCTTCTCCTTTTCAAAGGAGGTAAACGCTTTAAAGAAAGGGACTTTATTGAGGATAATCAATATCCTACCTCGCCCCAGTGTCGTGATCCTTTTCATCCCCCTCCCCTTTCTTAAACGCTTTTTTGACAGTGATGACCTAAGCTTAGCTTAACTGCGCTTGGGCGAGCGATAATTCGATTCACTGCTAGAATAATACTCAACAGGACGTTTCTTCCACTCTCACCGACCAGTAATATCATGAAGACATTAACGCTATATTTATTAGCAGCTTTAGGTATAACCATGGCATTTAATGGATATGCGCAGGATGCTGACACCCCGCAAAAAGCACAAACACAACTAAAAGCAGAAACAGAAAAGCCAGCACTTTCAGCACGGCAAACAGAACAAGCTCGCATGGAAGCCTTGGCGGTATTAATAAAACGCCAGCAATATCAACAAGCTTTTGATCTAGCCAGTCGTATGTTAGAAGACAATGAAGGCCTGCCCAAGTTTGACTTTCAATACGGTATGGCGGCAGTGGAAAGTGGCTACTACGATCAGGCCCTATTTGCTTTTGAGCGCTTAGTACTGGGTTTTCCAAACCAACCAAGGTATCGCTTAGAACTGGCCCGCACTCACTTTTATTTACGCAACCTTATTCGCGCAGAGGTCGAATTTAATAATGTATTGAAACAAAAGCCGCCTGTGCCTGTTCGAAAAAACGTGATGCTTTTTATGGATCGCATCAACGATTTAAAACGCAGCGTTGAATCAAAATTTGTTTTTGTTCTCGATGCCGGAGGAGGTTACGACTCCAACATCAACAGTGCCACCAGTGAAAAAGAATTACCCAAAGAAGAGCTTATCTTTCCAGTGGATATCGCACTGGATGACGAAAGTCGTGAAACGGGCAGCGCATACTGGAGCGCCCTTGCTAACATGGCCTATATTCAGCCACTCACGAAAACCAGTGCCTTTGATTTGCGCTTGGTAGCGTCAAACCGAAATAATTCTGAAACACCTATTTACGATCTCACCACAGCAATGGCAGAACTGGGTTATAGCTTTTTTACAGGCCCGGTTAAATGGCGCGGCGCAGGGCGCTATCAACATGTTCAACTTGATGGTGAAGAGTTGTTAAATAGTCAGTCGTTCATTGGTCAAGGGAATTGGATTTTAAATAAAGGCGCGTCCATCGGGTTTGGTGTCAATTATGGCATATCCAATTACCCAGAAGATGACGATGGCGACATTACCCAGCAGCAGTTTAACCTTTCATATGCCAGCGCCCCTAAAAAAGACAATTGGAAGCTCACCCTCATCTTTGGCAGTGACAGCGCCGATGAAAGCAGCAATAAACATAACGGTAAAACTTATCAGGGTTTTACCTACCAAAGCACCTCTCTGATGAGTCAGCGCACCTCACGTTATTGGCTATTAAGCGTATTAAGTAATGAGTACGACGCTATTAACAGCATTCTTTATAGCAAATTACGTAAGGATCAAAATGCCACTTTTGGCATCGGCTGGCGCTACAGTTTCAACTCTCACTTTAGTGTGCGAAATGATTACAGCTTTACCCATAACGACAGCACATTAGAAGCTAACACGTATCAAAGGGGCAAGGTCGAAGTGGGCTTGTCTTATCGTTTTTAAACCAGGGTTGTTCAATCAACTTTTGGGGGAGGTAGTATGACACTCATCAAACAATTGGGCCTAACCCTAGGCCTCATCCTGTTATTGATTCAATCTAGTTGGGCGGTCAACTTGGCAGGCCATGTAATTCTCACCAAGGGAAATGTAACGGCCATCGCCGAAGATGGCAGCGCCCGAACACTGAAACGACGCTCGCAAATTTTTAACGGGGATACTGTTAAAACCGGCCCTGCAGGTTCGGTACAAGTTCGCTTTGTGGATAAGGCCTTAATGACGATTAAAGCCAATAGTGAAATGAATATAGAGCGCTACCTTTTAGCCCAACAAGGCAGTGAGGGGGAAAAAGAACAAGTGCTCATGAGTTTAGTGAAAGGCGGCTTTCGCACCATTACAGGCACTATTGGCAAAGGTGACAAAGACGCTTATAAAGTGAATACGCCAGCGGCATCCATTGGTATTCGTGGCACCAATTACGAAGTGCAACAAGAAAGTGATGGCGGCTTTGTGATGGGGGTTTATAGCGGCGGCATTCAGGTTGAAAACGAAGCGGGTACCATTGAATTAGGTGAAGGGGCTGATTTTAATTTTACCCGAGTAAAACCCAATGGCTCACCTAAAGGTTTATTAGCACCGCCTCCAGCCCTTGGAGAAAACACCGCAACCGAACAAAACGAAGAAGAATCACAAGAAAGTGAAGACAAAGAAAATACGGAAAACAGCGAGGGGGATGAAAATTCAGAAGGAGATAGTAATACCGAATCTGACGAAAAAAGCGATACCGATTCACAAGATGCACAAGCTGACACCAGCACCAGTGAGAACGAAAACAACGCCCTTGCTGGTATTGACAACTCTGCCGCAGATATTAGTAATGATGTCACTAACGCCATTGATAACAAGTTAGCCGACACCATTCAAGAAACGGCCGATAAAGTAGAAGAGATATTAATTGACCAAGGCATTATTGGCACGTTTGATTTTAATGACCCCTACCGTGGTATTGACGCCACCAGCAGTGACAACCCGTTTTTAGAAACAGTGATTACCGATGAGCAATATGCTCTAGGTGAAAGTGGTCGCTTAGGGTTAATTGCTGTGCCTGTGAATTTTGATTTTGGTGCTGCTGGCACGCCGGATGTGCCGCTTACGGAGGCTAGTTTAGTTTCCCCTGAGAGTGCTTTAGTCACTGCCCATGACTTCTCAATTGATGAGGCAATGTTTTCATTTTCTTATGAAGTGTATAACACCACGACCAAGAAAACCGATGTATATGAGTTAAATTTCACCGTTAATGAAGGGGTCTTAGCAGCTGAACACTTCAACAATTATATAACTAATGCATTTGAGGACTCTGGCTTTACATACATGAAAAATGGCGAACTCGTCACTGGCCTGCCAGATGCAGGTGTTCTTTTGACGTTTGACGCTATGGAAGGTAAGTATGTATTCACCTCCGATAGCAGTAATGGTGATTATTTCATTACTGAAATGGAACTGTATTTTGACGAAGACCCAGCGAATAAAACGGCTACAGACGAATTGAAAAAAGCGCTTGGCTCATCTACAAAGTTTAATCGAGACGACTGGTATTCATCAACAGAGATTGAGCTGATCATTGCCAATGGCTCATGGGATACAACAGACAATAAACCCATCATGCTTGAAATGGAAACGGATGAGGATGGCAATCGGATTGCGGTGATTCGTAAACCTAATGAAAGCAATCATGTGGCTTCATCACTACTGGATTACTTCGACTTAACACTATTTGGTCAAGAAATTTCTGCATCTTGCGGCAGCGGTGAAGGCGGAAGCCCAACCCCATGTGACGTGCAAGTAGAAAACGCCGGTGGTCGCAGTAATATTAGCTGGGGAATTTGGTTTACTGAGCCAAGCGAAGGCATAGTATTCGATGAAATTAAATCCGATGGCACCATCGAGAGTGACACTGAAAATGATATTCTGGCTTTTTGGATCGCAGCAGAGCGAGCGGATATCAATCAACTCACCGGGACGGCAGAAATCTTTAGTGCAACCAACTTAGATTGCACCAAGGCATCGCAATGCATCGGCTTTGCAGATGACGGCTTAGTAAGAAACTTAAGTGCAAGCTTTGATGTAAATTTCAACAGTGGTGCGATCACTAATGGCAACCTGAATCTCCAAACCGCAACCGACTTAGATTCAGCAGCCATTTCCACTTGGGATGTAAACTTCTCAGGATCAATGGTAAAAGACGGGGTTAAGCAACCTGAATTCAATACCGAGTCATTAACTGGCAATGTTAAGAATAGTTCAGATGCAATTATCTCTGAGAACATCATCGGTAACATCGGCGGTATTTTTGTTAAGCCCGGTGATAAATTTGCTGGGGCTTACAATTTAGGCGCTATTAATTCCGATGGCGTGAATCACAAACACGCTGCTGGAGTTTTCAGTTTAGATAAACAATAAATACATCCT
>NYTP01000108.1 GCA_002683575.1 Bermanella sp. | reverse complement strand
GTGGAAGGTAAGATGTTCCACCCTATGGCGGCGACGGTGGTGATGGCCTTGTTGTCAGCCATGGTGCTGTCATTAACGGTGGTGCCTGCAGCTGTTGCTGTGTTTATGAATGGCAAAATCAGTGAAAAAGAAAGCATCGTTATCAGCAAAGCAAAATCTGCCTACAAACCCTTACTTAACCTGGCTTTGAAATTTCGCTGGGCGGTGGTGGGCTTTGCCTCGGCTCTCGTTGTGTTTTGTTTATGGTTAGCTTCCACTTTAGGCTCAGAATTTATCCCTCAATTGAACGAAGGTGACATTGCGCTGCACGCCATGCGTATTCCTGGTACAGGTCTAGAACAAGCCGTGGAAATGCAGGAAATACTCGAACAGAGAATCAAATCTTTTCCAGAAGTGGATAAGGTCTTTGCCCGTATTGGCACGGCGGAAGTGGCCACCGATCCTATGCCACCCAATGTGGCCGATAACTTTGTGACACTTAAGCCGCGAAGTGAATGGCCGAACCCCTCCAAAACGAAAGCCGAACTCGTTGAGGAAATAGAGCGTTCTGTGGAGGAGCTACCGGGAAATAACTATGAGTTTACCCAGCCTATTCAAATGCGCTTTAACGAGCTTATTTCTGGTGTGCGTGCGGATCTGGGCATCAAGGTTTTTGGCGACGACTTGGACCAACTTGTCATAACGGCCAACGATATCCTAGGTATCGTTAACGCAATCGAAGGCGCGGCCGATGCTCGGGTTGAACAAGTGACTGGGTTACCTACGCTCTCCGTGATACCGAATCGCACTGCCTTGGGCCGATATGGGTTAAATGTTGCCGAACTTCAGGATTGGGTTTCTGCCGCCATTGGTGGTGAATCAGCCGGCATTATCTACGAGGGTGATCGACGTTTTGAATTAGTGGTTCGCTTACCTGAAACAACGCGTCGCGATATCGACCGGTTAAAGTTTCTACCGGTACCACTCCCCAATGGAGATTACGTACCACTCGAAGAAGTCGCAACCTTGGATGTTTCACCGGCACCCGCGCAAATAAGTCGCGAGAACGGTAAGCGCCGAGTTGTGGTCACTGCTAACGTCCGCGGTCGCGACCTGGGCAGTTTCGTGAAAGAAGTGCAAGCCAGCATCCGTGAACAAGCGGATATCCCACCGGGATATTGGTTAGATTATGGCGGCACCTTTGAACAACTGGAGTCTGCAAGCCAACGCTTGTCCATCGTGGTGCCTATTACTCTATTGGTGATTCTAGGAATTCTCGTCATGGCTTTCGCGTCACTTAAAGATGCCTTGATTATTTTTAGTGGCGTGCCGCTAGCGTTAACCGGGGGCGTCTTGTCGCTATATCTTCGAGATATGCCTTTGTCCATCTCGGCGGGTATTGGCTTTATTGCTCTCTCGGGCGTCGCCGTACTTAATGGCTTAGTTATGCTCGCCTTTATTCGCGACCTCTGGCATGAAAAAGGCGACTTAATCTTGGCTGTTACTGAAGGCGCAATGATTCGTCTGCGGCCCGTCCTGATGACTGCGCTGGTTGCGAGCCTGGGCTTTGTTCCGATGGCACTGAATACCGGTACCGGTGCAGAGGTTCAACGACCACTCGCGACAGTTGTGATTGGAGGGATTATCTCTTCAACTATCTTAACCTTGCTCGTACTTCCAGTGTTGTATC
The DNA here is from genome assembly GCA_002683575.1 of Bermanella sp. Classification (GTDB taxonomy): domain Bacteria; phylum Pseudomonadota; class Gammaproteobacteria; order Pseudomonadales; family Oceanobacteraceae; genus Bermanella. The sequence continues at coordinate 7,861 of NYTP01000108.1, read as the reverse complement.
AGTGGTTACATAAAAACGAAAAGGTGAGCTAATAACAATGGAGGAGCCCCTTCTTTGTAAGGGGCTATACCTATGAAAAATACTATTATCATTTTTTTAGGCGTTTACTTTATTTGCTTCTTTGGATTTGCCGTTATATTCAGGAATTTTGTTGTTGCAAAGAGAACGGGCGTAATGCCCACATGCAAATGCTTGTCTCACCTGCCCTAGTTTTCGTACAGATTCTCAACACCTGTCGACACCACTAAAAATATGATCGACATTGCAACCAAGCGAGCTGGTGTCTCAAGGGCTTTTATATACAATTCCCAAGAATTACGCGAATTGATCGAAAGTCATAAAGTCCAAGCCAATGCCAAAGTCGTAGCCCATGGCTTGTCTTCTAAAAGGGATCAGCAAAAGATAAAGGGACTTCAAAATAAACTTGAGGCAGTCATTGCTAAATCCAAAAATCAAGCACTTGAAATAGTGAGGTTGCAAAAAGAAAACGACATATTAAAGCAGCATATCGAGAAAATCACCGCCGATAACGTCATTCCAATCAGCCGAAGTTGAGGGTTGACCGGAATTCTGGAAATATCCGCCAAAAGTAACTTAACCCTTTGTTTTTAATGGATTACTCAGAATTTCACACACCCTATTTGGCGCTCATTGATGCAACTCCCTCTAATCCAAAATTTTTACCTTGAAATCTAATGGCTCTATCTTTCGTTTAAAGTCCAGGGTGTCCACTTGCAATGTAAGCTCTCAATAAACCCCATCTAGCCTTATAATAATTCGACACTCCAAGGCAGTAACCCTTTAATATCTTCTAATGACTCAGCTTCTGGTAAGTTTGTGAATATTGTTTTTAGATAGGCATAAGGTTCTAGCTCATTCGCTTTGGCTGTTTCAATAATGCTGTAAAACATAGCACTGGTTTTAGCGCCTTACCAGTCTTTAGCCTAGTGTGCCTGTTGGGCATCAAGCTTTGCTGCGTATCCCAATATCAAAGATCTCAGCTTTAATAAGTCTGATCGTTCCATGGTGCTCAAGCACATTCAATCCTTGTTCAGTTTTAATTCTTTGGCCGCTTCTTGGGAAAAGGCTTCAAGTGTTTCTTTGTTCAGGCTGCCGATCCTTAGCCATTGCCGGCTTCATAATAAGCAGTTACACAGATTGAGCTAAATCTTCTTTTATAACGCTATTTTTGGAAGGTATATTCTAAAACTAATTATATTCTCCTTAGAAATCGCCTCTACATGGCCATCATGAGCCTCAATTATAGATTGGACAATTGAAAGGCCTAGACCTGCGCCTTCGCTATGACGTTGTCGTGCAGGGTCAACTCTGTAAAAACGATCAAACAGTTTTTCCAATTGGTGTTCAGCAATCTGATCACAGGAATTTTCAATTGTAATTATTACAAAATTACGACTACTGCCTAACCGAATCAGAATATCTGTTTCTTTCGTTGCAAAGCGCAGTGCATTGGAAAGTAAATTTGAAAAGGCTTGACGTAGCATCGCACGGTCACCCTCTATAAATTGGTTCTCGCCCTCAAGTTTTAATGAGAGACGCTGCTCTTCTGCAAAGGCTTCAAAGAACTCGAATAAGTCATCTATTTCTTTTCGTAAATCGATACGCTCTAAAACGGGTTTTAGAAAACCATGGTCACTTTTTGCTAACCACAGCATATCATTGACCATTTTAGCTAGACGTTCTTGCTCTTCGAGATTTGAGTACAATAGATTTTTATATTCTTCTATATCACGTGGTTTACTCAGTCCTACTTGTGTTTGGGTAATGATATTTGTCAGCGGCGTGCGTAATTCATGAGCGATATCAGCCGAAAATGCAGATAACCGTTTAAAGCTTTTTTCTAACCCATTTATCATTTGATTAAACGCTTGAACCAATTCTTGCAATTCTTTAGGCACCGCATTGGTCTCTAGCCTGAAATCCAACTTATTCGCTTCAATCCCTCTTACTCGAACGCTTAATCGCCTTAAAGGTGCAAGCCCTTGGAAAACACCAAACCATACAGCTAATAATGTGGCGAGCCCTGCAAACATCATTATCAACGCAAGACTTTTTCTAAAACTGCGTAAAAACTGCTTATGAAATCCCATATCAATTGCAGTAATAATAATATAAACACTATCGCCTACCGCATACCGACTAACCGTACCGCGGTAGGTTTGTATTTGAGTTTGCCAAGTTTTTAAATCCTCGCCCCTAATCTTAATGGCCGGCGTATATTGAATCATATGATTGGATTCGATTTGGATCGAAGCGCCTGATAAATCAAAATTAGGGCTTGTGTAAACTATCTTCCCCCTAATATCGCGCACCTGAAAAAACACACCGTGGTGCCCCGATACCGCATGAGATAAAATATCACTTTTGGGGCGATTAGAATCAGGTAACATCTGTAAACGCTCATAAATAGCTTGATTCATGACAATTAATTCTGCTGTATCTTGTTCAAAAAAATGACGCTCCACCAACTGCAAAACCATTTGATTAATGAAAAATAGACATATTCCAATTGTAATCACAACAAATAATATCATTCGTAATGTTAACGAAATGGGGTTTTTCTTCATGGCAACGCTATTCATCTTCGTTACTCTCAACTTCTAGCTTGTAACCCATACCTCTCACCGTATGAATGAGTTTTGGAGTGAAGCTATCATCAATTTTTACTCGTAAACGGCGAATGGCCACATCGATTACATTGGTGTCGGAATCAAAGTTCATATCCCATACTTGTGATGCGATAAGAGAACGCGGTAGTACTTCACCCTCCCGTTGAATCAGCAATTCAAGCAATGCAAATTCCTTTTGCGTAAGTGTGATTCTTTTATCTCCTCTAAATACTCGCCTGCGTAACAAATCTAAATGTAAATTGGCCACAGTTAATTGTTCCGATTGCACTGGTGCCGCCCCCCGTCGTAATAGTGTGCGAACTCGGGCCAGTAATTCGGCAAACGCAAACGGCTTAACTAGATAATCGTCCGCTCCTAACTCTAATCCTTTAACCCTGTCCTCTACACTGTCTCTGGCAGTTAAAAATAAAACGGGCGTTTGTTTTTTAGCATCGCGTAATGATTTAAGAATACGCCAACCATCCACATCAGGCAGCATTACATCGAGAATGATCATATCGAAGGATTCTGTCATCGCATGGTGATGGCCGTCTAAGCCATTACGCGCAAGTGTCACTTGAAAGCCTGCTTCACCTAAGCCTTGCTTCAAGTAGTCACCCGCTTTTGATTCGTCTTCGACTATCAATAGCCGCATGACTTTTCTCCTAGTATATAATACCTAACGATTATAGAGGATTAACCAAACATAAAGATGACTCCAACATTACAACATTGTCATCTTCAGGTCATGTGGGTGTCAGGGTTCTACGCTTATGCTATTAAGCTGACCATGAATTTAAGAAATAGTGGCTTAGGTCACTTCTAGCTTGAAAAGGAGAATATTTAGATGAAATCGCCAGAGTCAGATACTTTGCATCCCATCAGACTGTCTCGTCGACGCTTTGTGCAGGGCTTGGCAGCCGGCGGCGTCATCGCATCTACGCCCAGCATGCTTCAAGCTAATGAGCAAAGTCGCCAGACTATACAGGGCACCGCGCCAGAATTAAGCGGTAAAGTGATCGAGCTAGAAGTTGCCCAATCGCCTGTTAACTTCACTGGCAGTTCTCGCCTAGCCACTACAATCAACGGTTCAATTCCTGCGCCTACTTTACGTTTACGCGAAGGCGATGAGGTAATTATTAAGGTCACCAACCGTTTATCCGTGCCCACATCTATTCATTGGCACGGTATCATTTTGCCTTATCAAATGGATGGCGTACCCGGTATCAGTTTCAAAGGCATCGCTCCTGGTGAAACCTTCACCTATCAATTCAAATTGCAGCAAAGCGGCACGTATTGGTATCACTCTCATAGTGGCTTTCAAGAAATGACCGGCATGTATGGAGCATTAATAATTGAGCCAAGGTCTAAAGAAATTATTCAAGCGGATCGTGATCATGTGGTGCTCTTGTCAGACTGGACAGATGATGACCCAATGGCGGTATTTGGTAAGCTAAAAGTACAGGGTGATATTTATAATTTTAATCAGCCTACCGTGAGTGACTTTTTCAAAGACGTATCGACTTTAGGGGTTTCAGCGGCATTAGATAAGCGCCAAATGTGGAATCAAATGCGCATGAGTCCCACCGATCTTGCGGACTTATCCTCCTCTGCCATTACCTATTTAATGAACGGCACCACACCTGCTGGCAACTGGGCAGGTACTTTTAAGCCCGGTGAGCGTGTGCGGTTACGATACATTAATGGCTCCAGTAACACCTTTTATGATGTTCGTATTCCTGGTTTAAAAATGAGTGTTGTACAAGCGGATGGGCAAAATGTGAAACCCGTGAGTGTTGATGAATTTCGCTTTGGCCCTGGGGAAACCTACGATGTCATTGTTGAGCCTAAACAGCAGGCTTATACCGTATTTGCACAGAGCATGGATCGCACAGGTTTTGCTCGTGGCACTTTATCCGTAGCAGCAGGATTAACGGCCCCAGTACCCAAACTTGATCCTGTAGAGTGGCTCGCAATGAAAGACATGATGGGCAAGATGGATCATGGTTCCATGGCTAAAGACACGATGGATCATGGCTCAATGAATCACGGCGGCATGGCGATGGATCATAGTAAGCACGGCATGATGCAGAGCGATAAAAACGCACTGGCAAAACCATCACAAAAGGTGAATCACGCCAAAACAGAGTACGGCCCATCTGTGGATATGCGCGTCGATATGCCCCGCACAAATTTAGACGACCCAGGTATAGGCCTGCGGGACAATGGACGTCACGTATTAACCTTGGCTGACCTGCACTCATTAGATGGCATCATAGATGATCAGCGTACGCCAGTAAGGGAAATTGAATTACACCTCACTGGCAATATGGAGCGTTATAGCTGGTCAATTGATGGCTTAGAATTTGGTGAAAGTACCCCTGTTGCGATGAAACAAGGGGAGCGAATTAGGATCATTTTACAAAATGACACCATGATGACTCACCCTATGCACTTACACGGTATGTGGAGCGACCTAGAAAGTGATGACGGAACATTAAGAGTGCGCCGCCATACGATTCAAGTTCAGCCAGCGCAACGTATTAGCTTCTTAACCACGCCCCATGATTTAGGACGTTGGGCATGGCACTGTCATTTATTATTTCATATGGATGCGGGAATGTTCCGTGAGGTGGTCGTATCATGAAAATAACTCAGCACATTACCTTCGCTATAACACTTAGCACAATCATCAGTGCTCCCATGGCCTCCGCGCAAGAACATGACATGCACTCAGGCCATGATATGTCCGGCATGCAAAGCGCTAACAAAGAGATGGATCATTCAGACCATGACATGTCGCCTATGCAAAGCTCCAATAAAGAGATGGATCACTCAAATATGACGGGAATGGATCATGGATCTATGACTGGCAGCATGCAGCCTCAAGGCGGTGATGCCCCTATAAACGCCCGTGACCCCCATGCTTATTCTAGTGGTTTCACCCTCAGCCAAGGTCCTTATTCTCAAGCGGGTCCTCGTCAATTGAAGCTGGCAGATGAGCATTCGTTTTGGGCCGTACTCGGTGATCGACTGGAATACGACCCAGATAGCGAGAGTACTGTGTTCGATCTACAAAGCTGGTATGGCACCACATTTCATCGGTTGGTGATAAAAGCAGAAGGCGATATTGCAGACGGTAGCCTAGAAGAAATGCAGGCGGATGTTTTATATAGCCAAGCACTTGATGGATACTTTGATACTCAACTAGGTGTGCGTTTAGATCAAAATGAAGGAGGCACGGACCGACAATGGTTGGCGGTCAGTCTGCAAGGCCTTGCGCCATATTGGTTTGAAGTAGACATTAGCGCCTACCTAGGAGAAGACGCTCGAACCGCACTGGCTATGGAGGCGGAATATGAATTACTGTTTACCCAGCGTTTAGTTCTGCAGTCTCGCGCCGAGCTAAGTGCATACGGAAAAGAAGACTTAGACAACGGCATTGGTGCAGGTTTAACGAATGGTGAGATTGGCATGCGCCTACGTTATGAAGTGAGTCGCCAATTTGCCCCCTATTTAGGGATCGAATGGCGACGCAGTTTTGCTGATACTGCAGATTTAATTCGAAAGACGAGCGGCACAGTTGAAGACACCGAATTCGTCGTAGGCTTAAAATTTTGGTTTTAAACAAAAAGGATACACTGATGAAAAATACCATGATCCGTTCAATCACGCTTTCAGCGGCTGTACTACTAACAGCCACGGCTTTTGCTCATGATCCGTCAGAGCATATGAAAAAAAATGAAAAACCCCAATGTGCCGGCATGGACCACAGTAAAATGGATATGAATGATCCAGTGGCGCAAGCCATGATGAAGCGATGCTCAATGGCTGATCATGATATGAAGAAAGAAGGCGGTCATGATATGCATTCAAATATGCAAAACCAAAAAACTATGGAAATGAAAGCCGCCGACCATGATGAGCATCAACATTAATGTTATTCAAGGGTGCTAACACAGCACCCGTATTTGAGAGGAAACACGCATGTCATCAATAAGTGCAAAAACCTGTTTAAAACGAGTCACCATTTTGTCTGGGTTTGTATTGCTTGTCGGTGTGGCGTTTCTGTATTCTGGCCTATACCCCATGGGAGCTGATACACCACACTTTCGAGCCACTTATTGGGTATTAGAAACCTTAAGAGAGCAATCCGTTGCTCGTGCCGCTGCTGATGTTGTCGTTCCTGAAAACATTAATGCCTCAGATCGGTTACTAGCTGGCGGTGCCGATTACAATGATATGTGCTCAGGTTGCCACCTTAAACCCGGTAAAACATCCAGCGACTTTAGTTTAGGCTTATACCCTGCACCGCCTAATTTAGCCTTGAGTCACGACGAGCACCCTCATAGCGATAGTGAAGAAGCTGCTGATAAACGCCGATTTTGGATTATTAAACACGGAATTAAAGCATCTGGCATGCCTGCTTGGGCGCCTGGACATGATGATGAACGCATTTGGAACATGGTGGCATTTCTTAAGGTTTTACCGAGTTTAACGCCAGAGCAGTATCAAATTCTCACCGCGCGTGAAGCTGGAGATATTGGGCATCACTAGCTGATACAATAAATGTTTAACTTGTCATGCGAGAAATAAATGATCATATTTAATATAAAAACCATAGCATCAATTTGTATTATTTTTCTGATAACAGGCTGTAATGACCTAACAGCATCATTAGAAAAAAAGACAAGTAATACACAAAGTACAGAGACAATGGTCGTGTATAAAAGCCCAACATGTGGGTGCTGTAAAAAATGGATTGATCATTTAGAAGATTCAGGGTTGTCCACAACAACAGAACACCCGACCAACCTACCAAAGCTAAAAGAACAATTAGGCATTAGCCCTCAATTCAGGTCTTGTCACACTGGAGTAAGTAAACAAGGCTATGTATTTGAAGGACACATTCCGGCTCGTTATATTCATCAGTTTTTAAGCAACCCTCTCGATAACGCACTGGGTTTAAGTGTACCGGGTATGCCCGTAGGCAGCCCAGGAATGGAAGTTAAAAATAAATTTATGCCGTATCATATATTAGTGTTAACAAAAGATGGGAGCAGTGAAGTTTTTGCCATTATAAATGACGCTAGCCAGCAATAACTAAAGCCTTACTGATATACACCTTGGGACTACTCAATAGGCAAGAGGTATATCAGGTACTTACCTTTAGAAAACCAAGCATAAAGAACAGGTAATATGAACAAGGTCAAGAGGGTAGCAGTCACTAC
>NYTP01000107.1 GCA_002683575.1 Bermanella sp. | reverse complement strand
CTCATGGAAGGCCATTGGCCAAAGCAGGTTGCCAATATTCAAACTGGTCTGGAAAAAGGATTAGCACCAGCGCGTGATTTACCTCAAGTAAAAGATGTGCGTATTCTCGGGGCGATAGGTGTGATCGAATTGCATGAGCCGGTTGATATGCCTACCGTGCAACCCATGTTTGTCGAAGCCGGTGTGTGGGTGCGCCCATTCGGTCGGTTAATCTATGTTTTACCGCCGTTTATTATTGATGATCAAGATCTCGCCTTTTTGACCAATGCCATGGTCAGCGTGGTATCCAAACTTTAATTTTTCATCGGGCGCCATGATAGTTTCTAAAAATTTGGTGAATGTGATCGGGCGCGGGGCACCCTCGTAGCCTATGACGCAATACCTGTAGGAGGGTGCCCCGCGCCCGATCAATGTTTATATAAAAATGGCGATGACCATTTATCTAGGGTGATTAGATCCCACTAGCGCCCGAAAAAGGTTTAAATAAATGAATAAAGAACAATGCAGTATTGGGTTAATAAATCCAAAAGACGCGCAGAATGTGGGCTCTGTGTTAAGAGCCATTGGTTGCTACCAAGCCAATGATGTCTATTACACCGGCAATCGTTATGCGTATGCGTTAAAGCACAATACCGATACTCATAATATCCAATCAAAAACGGATATAACCAAGGTGGATGACCTATTGGCCGTACCTGGTGAGTATATGCCAGAAGATACAAAAATTATTTGCATCGAACTGGTGGAAGGGGCAACACCCTTGCCAGAGTTTGAACACCCGCAGCAAGCGCTTTATATTTTTGGCCCCGAAGATGGCAATATTTCACAAGCAATCATCAATCAAGCTCACGAAGTGGTTTATATCCCAACCATTGGTTGTATGAACTTAGCGGCTACCGCCAATGTGGTATTGTATGATCGTTTGGCTAAGTCCATGAAAGGGCAAACCTTGATACAACAAGGTGATGACTTAATTCGCACCAGTCGTGATGGCAATAATCATTTAAAAGTTAAAAAATAAAAAACGGGCGCTTTTGCGCCCGCTTGTTTATTTTCTTAGGAATGAAATCCCAATCCTGTTTAGATACATTCTTGGTTGATATTTACAGCTGGTTGTTAACCGCACCCAGGTGAGCCAAAACCTCTACAATCTCTTTTTTGGCGTCTTGCCATTGCTCATCGGTTTGAATTCCGATGCGTGCCATAGCTTGCACTGTTGCTGGGTGGACTAATAAATCTTTGGCATGGTAGCAGGTGGCATCTTTTAAAGGTGGCAGTAAGCCATCAGCGTGATATCCCGACTCTATTTCTTCTAATGGTAAGTCAGCCATGGTGTCTGCGGCATTCAGTAAAGCTAAGAAATACGCCTTACATTGAGGCAGGTTATTATTAACTTGGCTGATGATTAGCTGACTGGTGTTTACCAAGTTTTTAGATAGTTCCTCAATTTGATCCGATGACTTTTCATTAAGCTGTTTAAGTAAAAGATTTGCTTCAGCCTTATAAGTTTTAATAAGCGGTTGGTCGCTATTAGCTTGGCTTATTGATGCGCTAAAAATAAGTGCCAAGAAAAGTGTAAATTTTGATAGTTTCATGAGAATTCCATAGCCTTTCGTTTAAAACTCATTAATCGTTTATATACGAGTTTGATTATTAAAATATTGAGTGCTGTTAGATTAGGCCGAGCGTTACTTATCTTAGTTGCACCCAGTAATCATAATAGTCACAAGGGGATAAAACTGTATTAGAAGCTTGTACGTGAAACACAAGTAAATGGTTTAGGAAGAAGGGATGGCTAATTGGTAGCAGTAAACCAACATTAAGTAGCACGCCCACATCGACAATACCGACAGATTTATAAGTGGTTGTGTGTGAAGCGAGTGCACAACCTACCCCGTATTAAGTGGCCTTAATAAACTCAATGCCATTGAGAAAATTAAGGCACGTCTTAAAGGTGCAAGGGTAGTGTATTGTGCTTTTTAATGCAAATGATAATCAGTATTGTTTGTGGGGTTGGATCATCACAACCCCCAACACCTGTTTATAGCTTAACGATCAATTTACCTTTATTGCCGCCGGTAAAGAATAAATTAAGCCCCGTCATGGCACTTTCTAGACCCTCTAAAATGTGGGTACGGTGCTTGATTTTACCTTGCATGACATAAGGCGCTAGCTTGCCAATCAACTGAGGCACTTTGTCAAAGTGATCCGGCATGGTGTAACCCTGAATGGTTAAGCGCTTTTTAATGATTTGCATCCAGTTAGGGCCCGGTGCAGGGGTTTCACTGGTGTAATCCGCAATCATGCCACAGACCGCAATACGACCATGGGCGTTCATGCGTGCAAAAATATGCTGTTGAATTGGGCCACCTGTGTTTTCAAAAAACGCATCAATACCGTTAGGGGTAAGTTGAGCTAATTTGGATTCAAGGTCATCGGTTTTATAGTTGATGGCGCCGTCGAAGCCTAGGGTGTTCACAATCCAGTCGGCCTTTTCATCACTGCCCACAACGCCAATGACACGCATGCCATCGGCCTTGGCCATTTGTCCAACAATAGAGCCAACAGAGCCTGCGGCACCCGTGACGATTAAGGTTTCGCCTGCTTCAGGTTTGATAATACTCATGCCTTGTGTGGCGGTTAAGCCAGGCAGTGCAAAAATAGACAAAGCCGTCTCGGCGTCAACGCCATCCATGACTTTATTGAAGCCTTGGCCATTACTTAAAATGTACTCTGCCCAGCCGGTCATGCCCATGACGCGATCGCCCACGCTAAAATCTGGGTGATTGGATTCAACCACTTCACCCAAACCACTTGAACGCATCACGGTGCCCAGTTCAACTGGTGGGATGTAGCTTTCAGTATCCGGGCTCATCCAGCCCATCATGGCTGGGTCTAGGGACATATGGGTTTGTTTAATTAAAATTTGGCCAGGGCCCGCTGTGGGTACGGCTTTTTTAACCACTTCGAACATGTGTGGGCCAATAGGGCTGCCGTCAGGGCGTTTGGTAAGATTAATTTCAGTATATTGTGACATGTCATTTCCTGTATTCATTGGTTCGGCTTGTAAAGCAGTGATAAGAATATTACCCCTTTAATTGGTGAGATATAGTGGGTTATTTGCTAATCTTTATTGCTATTTAGACAATAAAGGTGAGCCATGGATCAGTTAAGAGCCATACGGTATTTCATAGCGGTGGCAGAAGGGGAAAGTTTCTCAAGCGCAGCAAAGCAGTTTGAGGTGCCAGCGTCGTCGATTTCTCGGCGCATCAGTGACCTTGAAACCAGTTTGGGCGCGCAGCTACTCAAGCGCACCACCCGCATGGTGCACCTGACTGAAATTGGTCATGCTTATTATCGGCAAGTAAAAGACATTGTGAGTCAACTTGAGCAGAGTGATCAAACCGTTCGCAGCTATCAAACCAAGCCCACAGGGCGCTTGAAAATCAGCTCGATGGTGGGATTTGGTGAGCGCATCTTGATACCTCTTATGGATGAGTTCCGCGAACGTTACCCCGATATTCTGCTAGACGTGGTGCTCAGTGATGAGTTATCCAGCCTGTCACGTGACGATGTTGATATCGCCATTCGAGGAGGGTACGCCCCCAATGAGCGAGTGCTGGCGGTTAAGCTAATGGACAATCAGTTTATTGCGGTGTCGGCCCCTTCGTATTTAAAAAAACACGGTACACCGCAAACCACGGAGCAATTAAAACAACACAAGGGTTTATTCTTTAAAACCCCGGCAGGGCCCATTCCTTGGCTGAGCGAGATTAATGGGCAGTGGCAGCAGGTGGAGCCAACGCCAGTGATGATTACGAATAATGGCAAATGGTTGGTGGATCAAGCCATTGCGGGTAAAGGTATCTTGATGATGCCTTATTGGGTACTTAAACCTTATTTAGAATCAGGCAAACTTATCCAGCTGACATTTGATCAGCCTTTGGATATCACCCAAAGTGCCAATTTAGCCGTGTATATGTTGTATCAAAAATCCGCTTACGGCATTCCTAAGGTGAAAGCCGCGGTGGACTTCATTGCGGCCAGAGTTAAGGATCGTTATCAGGTGACATAAGGACTTTTTAGCGTCCGCCATAAATTGCTCTACACTCAAAGAATATTGATGTGCGCCATTAAAGAGGGTTGTATGTGGTTTAAAAAACAGGAAGTGGTTGCTGACCCAGAGCTGGAAAATTTAAGGGATCAACTGGCCCAATTAAGTGAGGAAAATCAGCGCTTACTGGCTGAGAATAACCAGCTTAAAGAAAAAGCGGCCACTGGCAAATCGGGCTTTGTTCAGTCAAAAGAAGTCTACAGCACTTTACTCAATAGTTTTCGTGGGGTGCTGGGCATACGTGAATCCGTAGCGAATAGTGCTGAATCGTTTCGCAATCAAAAAGAGGGGATTGAAAACCAAAGCGTGGTCTATGATGAAACCTCCCATATGTTGCAAGAAACCATGGCTGGGCTGGCGGGTATTGCCACCAATGCGCAAGAGAACTACGACCAAGCCGTCAAGCTGCAGAATTCCGCCACTGAAATCTCTCAGTTCACCGAGATCATTAATAACATATCAGAGCAAACCAACTTACTGGCTTTAAATGCTGCCATCGAAGCCGCCCGTGCAGGCGAAGCCGGTCGTGGTTTTGCGGTGGTGGCTGATGAAGTGCGTTTACTTGCGCAAAAAGCAGGGGAGTCCAGTTTGAAAATTTCCGAGCTGGTGGATCGCATTGAAAAAGACACCAGTCAAACTCAAACCATTATTCAAAAGAATCTAGAGAAGTCACAGCAGTTAAGTGCTTCCTCTGAAAAAATAGTGGGTTCAGTTAATGGCGCGCTCGATTTAGCCAAATCCATGGAAGGCATTATCTCTCTTGAAAGTAATCGTGTGTTTATTCAAACGGTCAAGATGGACCACCTTGCATGGAAATCAGAAATCTATCGGGTCTATGAAGATCAATCTTATGAGCCGCACGGCCTTGCTAATCATCACGAATGTCGTCTGGGTCGTTGGTATTATGAAGGGGAAGGGGCAGAGAAATACTCAAGTCTAAAAAGCTATCAAGATTTAGATCAGGCCCATGTGAATATTCATCAGTATGGCCTTGATGTGAAAGAGTATGTGCAACAAGGGGATTATACAAAAGCCCTTGAATACCTAAAGAAAATGGAATCTTCTAGTGATCAAGTCATGCAATGCTTGGATCGCATGACCGATGAAATGGAACGCATGAAATAAAGCCACTTCACTAAAAGTTAAAGCCTATAAAAAATTAAAGCCTCATAAGAGGCTTTAATTTTTTTAGCGATGATGAATATCTTATTCTTCAGACGTTAACAAATATTCCATCAATGCTTTTTGTGCATGTAAGCGGTTTTCTGCTTCATCCCACACCACTGCACGAGGGTCATCGAGCATGTCGTGGCTGATTTCTTCGCCACGGTGAGCAGGCAAGCAATGCATGAAGATGGCATCTTTGTCAGCCAGGTCCATGACCTCAGGGCTCACTTGATACGACTTAAACACTTTCTCACGGGCTTTTTGTTCTTCCTCTTGGCCCATGGATGCCCAAACATCTGTGACTAACAGATGGGCGCCTTTCGCTGCTTCTTTTGTATCACGCACAATGCGAACACGGTCTTTATTGGCTTCCATTAATTCTGGCATCGGGTCGAAGCCTTCAGGGCAGTTAACCACTAAGTTAAAGTCAAACTGACGGGCGGCATTAATGTAGCTGTGACACATGTTGTTGCCGTCACCCACCCAAACAACGGTTTTGCCTTGAATGCTGCCACGGTGTTCTAAATAGGTTTGCATGTCCGCTAGCAACTGACACGGGTGGTATTCGTCGGTCAGTGCATTGATCACAGGCACACGAGAGTTTTGTGAGAAAGTCTCAACAATTTCATGGCCAAAGGTACGGATCATAATAATGTCGCACATGCGTGATAGCACTTTTGCGCTGTCTTCAATTGGCTCGCCACGACCCAGTTGCGTGTCACGTGACGATAAGAAGATCGCTTGACCGCCTAGTTGTGCAATACCCGCTTCAAAACTTACACGGGTACGAGTGGATGATTTTTCAAAAATCATCCCAAGTGTTTTATTTTTTAGTGGCTCATATACTTCGCCGCGGTGATGAATGGCTTTTAATTCGATCGCGCGGTTGATCAGCATCTCAAGTTCAGATGGTGTGAAGTCCAATAAAGTTAAAAAATGTCGATTTGCCATAGTCTTGGCCTTTTTATTTTTGTACTGCGAAGTAAGCGGTGATTTGTTCTGCCGTTTTTTCAGCGATCAAATCTGCTTCTTCATCGGTTATAACAAAGGGTGGTAACAAGCGCACCACATTGCCGGCAGTGACGTTTAATAATAAACCTGCCTCTAAAGCAGACTTCATAATGCCTGCTGCGTTTTCTTCGGTATTTAAAACAACACCGATCATCAAACCCTTACCACGGTATTCCTTTACGTAACCGGTTTGGTCTAAATGCTGTTGTAGCTTTTGGCGAATGCGCTCGCCAAGTTCAGTGACACGTTTGCAAATGTTTTCTTGGGTGATGGTATCAATCACCGCGCAGCCCGCAGCGCAAGCTAAAGGGTTGCCGCCATAGGTGCTGCCATGGGAGCCGGGTTGCAATACTTCAGCGGCTTTTCCTTTGGCTAAGCACGCACCAATTGGCACGCCGTTGCCCAAACCTTTTGCTGTCGTTAATACATCTGGGTGCCAATCAAAGTGTTGGAACGCAAAGTATTCACCAGTACGACCGTTACCGGTTTGGATTTCGTCGAGCATTAATAATGCATCGTTTGCCGTACATAAGGTGCGCAGGCCGTTCATAAATTCATCGGTGGCGCATGTCACGCCGCCTTCACCTTGTACCGGCTCAACCAGTACGGCCACAATATTAGGGTTGTGTTCGAAAGCCTGCTTGGCTGCGTCTAGGTCGTTGAAGTTGATGCGCTCAAAGCCATCTAATAACGGGCCAAAACCCGCTTGAGCTGCCTTGTTTGCCGTAGCGGTTAAGGTGGCCATGGTGCGGCCATGGAAGGCGTTTTCCATAACAAGAATAGTGGGCAGATCAACGCCTTTGTTGTGGCCAAATTTGCGCGCAATTTTAATGGCCGCTTCATTGGCTTCGGCGCCTGAGTTGCTAAAGAAGACATTGTCCATGCCACTGATGGCGGTGAGCTTTTCAGCCAGCTCTTGTTGGCGGCCAATACCATATAAGTTGGAGGTATGGACCAAATTACCCGCTTGCTCGCAAATGGCTTGGGTTATGGCAGGGTGGCCGTGGCCTAAGCCGCACACGGCTATACCGCTTAATGCGTCGAGAAACGCGCGGTTATCGGTATCATAAACGTATGCCCCTTTACCATGGGTGAAGGTGGCGGCTAAACGTCCGTAGGTGTTCATAATAGGTTGCATATCATTCCCCAGCAGCCTAAACGCAAAAAGGCAGCGATGTAGACCTAAACCCTCTAAACAAGGGAGGTTTACCCAGATGCTGCCAAAAATTCAAGGCAAGCATCATACATAACTGGTACGTGAATACAAGCAAGCACCCAGTGCCCATGATAGGTGTTCTGGCAGGATTTAATCCTGTTGAATTGTGATTTATCAGGATTTAATGTGTTGGTGGTTTGTGTTTTCTAACGATGATTTGGCTGCGCTATTAGCGCCATGGATGAGTCAATATGCAGTTTATTCAGTGCCATCGAAGAACAAAACCCCTTATTATTTTTATTTCAAAAGATCCATGAACATGTTGATATAGGTGGTGTATGAAAGATTTGTTTGATGTGGCAGGTAAGGTTGCGGTCATCACAGGAGGCTCTCGTGGTATTGGCGCCATGATGGCGCAAGGTTTATTAGAGAACGGTGCCAAGGTGTATATCACTGCACGTAAAGAAGCCGAATTAAATGCGGCGCAGCAAGCGCTTAGCAAGTTAGGGGAGTGCATTGCCATTCGCTCGGACCTATCAAGCCATGAAGGGGTGGTGGCCTTTGCCGATGAAGTAAAGCAGCGTGAGCCACAAATTGATATCTTGATTAACAATGCAGGTGCGTCTTGGGGCGCCGCTTTTGAAGACTTCACAGAAGCCAACTGGGATAAAGTGATGGATTTAAATGTGAAATCCTTGTTCTTTTTAACTCAGCAATTTTCTCCAGCCCTAAAGCAAGGGGCAACCGATGAAGACCCAGCAAGGGTAATCAACATTGCATCGGTGAATGGCATTACTCATCCGGGCATGCAAACCTATTCTTATTCGTCATCAAAAGCGGCGGTGATTCATCTAACCAAGCATTTAGCGGTGGATTTGGCCAAAGACAATATTAATGTGAACGCCATTGCCCCAGGTTTTTTCCCCAGCAATATGACCGCATTTTTAGCCAATGACGAACACATGCATGAACAATTAACCTCCCATTTACCGCGCGGTCGAATGGGGGATGCAAAAGACGCCGCCGGTGCGGCTATTTATTTGTCCTCGCGGGCCAGCGCCTGGATGACGGGCAATACCTTGGTCCTTGATGGTGGGCAAGTGGCCGCAGCGGGTTCATCTGACGTGGGACACTAAAAGAGACGTAAGGGTTATATTTTTTAATACGCCCTAAAATAAAAAAAGCGCGACAGATTTGTCGCGCTTTTTTTTATGTGCATAGCAATGTTTTGTTATGCGGTGTAACGCTTAATTAAACGCTTACCAAGCTGTGACATATGAACTTGATCTGGACCATCCGCTAGTCGAATGGTACGGGCATAAGAGTAAGAGCGTGATAAGAAGGTATCTTGGCTCAATCCCATGGCGCCGTGCATTTGCATGGCACGCTCAATCACATTAATGGCCATGTTAGGGGCAATGATTTTAATTTGTGCAATTAACTCTTGTGCAACCTTGTTGCCGTATAAATCCATGGCGTTGGCGGCTTTTAAGGTGAGCAAGCGGGCTTGATCAATTTCACAGGCGCTGCGTGCAATGTCTTCGCGTACCGAACCCTGGTCGGCCAGCTTACGTCCAAATGCCACGCGGCTATCAGCGCGTTTGCACATGGCTTCAAGGGCACGTTGTGCCTGACCAATTAAACGCATGCAGTGATGAATGCGGCCGGGCCCTAAGCGCCCTTGCGCAATTTCAAATCCACGGCCTTCACCTAAAATAATGTTCTCAACGGGCACGCGCACATTATCAAATACAATTTCAGCGTGACCTTCCGGTGCGTCATCCCAACCCATCACCTGCATTGGGCGAACGACGTTCACGCCTTTGGTATCCATAGGCACTAGAATTTGCGATTGCTGAATGTGGCGGTTCTCGTTATCTGGGTCTGTTTTACCCATCACAATCATAATTTTGCAGTGTTCATTCATGGCACCAGAAATGTACCATTTACGACCATTAATCACGTACTCATCGCCATCACGCACAATGGAGGTTTCAATGTTGGTGGCGTCACTGGATGCCACTTCGGGTTCAGTCATAGCAAAGGCAGATCGAATTTCACCATTGAGTAAAGGCGTTAACCATTTTTCTTTTTGTGCATCCGATGCGTACTGGGCAAATACTTCCATGTTGCCCGTATCCGGTGCTGAGCAATTAAAGACTTCAGATGACCACAGGCAGCGCCCCATGATTTCAGCCAGTGGGGCGTATTCAAGGTTGTTTAAACCGGCGCCATGTTCTGGGTCGGGCAAAAATAAATTCCAAAGCCCAGCCGCTTTTGCTTTTGGCTTAAGCGCTTCAATAATCGGGTGGGTGCTCCAGCGATTATCGGTGGTCTCTAGATGATCAAGGAAGGCTTGTTCATTTGGGTAAATATGCTCATCCATAAAGGCTTCAAGCTTTGTGATCAGACCTTTCACCTTGTCGCTGTATTGAAAGTCCATGAGCGTCTCCTGTTGTTATTTTGAATACACTGAAATGATGAAGGTAAGAGTAATGGTTAAATAAGTATTTAGGAAATTGATATTCTGCATGTAGTACTATTCATTTTATGCATGTTAATGTGCCCTGTGTATTGGGTCAGTCATCACATAAGCGCAGATCATTGCAGATCATTAGAAAGCGCGTTGATTAGAGTCTAGGTGGGAGGCGAGTTAAAGCATGCTTCAAATATAATGAATATGGGTGGGCCATGGTCATGACCAATAAATGACTTGGGCTATTTTAAGCTCAAGTTATAAGAATAAAACTCAGTGTCCCTTTCATAGCCTTCGCTTTCGTATAGCCCTTGGCCAATAACATTATCGGTAGCGGTTTCTAACGAAATGGTTTGCGCACCGGTATCGTGTGCGAGCTGTTTAGCGCGCTGCATCAGTTGCCTTGCGATGCCTTGTCCGCGACCTGCTGGGGCCACATACAAATCATACAGCACCCAGCGTTTACTCATGCTCACGGATTCCCAGCTGGGGTAAAGCTGAACAAAACCTAAAATGGTATTTTCATTTTGAGCAATAAAAATAATGGATTCTTGCTGCTCAATTTTATGTCGCAGAAATTCAGTGGCACCGTTTATGTCAGAGGCTTGTTTATAAAACTGGCGATAATCATCAAATAATTTTGCAACCTGGTTTAAGTGCTCAAGGCTTGCTTGCAATATTTTCATTTATTCACCTGTCGTGTTAACAAAAAAGGCGCTAATAAATAGCGCCTTTTTTATATCATAAGCCTAGTTTAACTAAGCTAAAAACTTAGTTAAGTTCAATCCACGTCGTTTTCAGTTCGGTGTAATCGTCCATGGCGTGCAAGGATTTATCACGGCCATTACCGGATTCTTTAAAACCACCAAATGGTACTGTGATGTCTCCACCAAAATAGTTGTTTACACCCATGGTGCCGGTGCGAACGCCCTTGGCCACTTTAAGTGCGGTGTTGA
Source organism: Bermanella sp. (assembly GCA_002683575.1). Classification (GTDB taxonomy): domain Bacteria; phylum Pseudomonadota; class Gammaproteobacteria; order Pseudomonadales; family Oceanobacteraceae; genus Bermanella. The sequence goes on along the minus strand of NYTP01000107.1, from coordinate 1,890 downwards.
TGTTGTTGCTCCATACGGCACCGGCTAGGCCATAAGGGGAATCGTTTGCAATGCGAATGGCATCGGCTTCGTCTTTGAATTTAATTACAGACATTACCGGGCCAAAAATTTCTTCTTGAGCGATGCGCATGCTGTTATCCACGTCGGCAAAAATAGTGGCTTCGTGGTAGAAACCACCGGTTTCAGATTGTGTCACTTTACCGCCCAATACAAGGCGTGCGCCTTCTTCTTGGCCGATGTTCACGTAACGCTGAATATTTTCAAGTTGGCTTGGGTTAATGATGGCGCCCATGCGGTTGTTTAAATCTAATGGGTTACCTTCTTTCCATGCTTTTGCATGTTCAACCACTTTGGCTAAAAACTCATCGTAAATGCTTTCTTGAATTAACAAACGGGTACCGGCAGTACAAGTTTGGCCACAGTTAAAGAAACCACCTACGGCGGCCATTTCCGCCGCAGTGTCTAAATCGGCATCGGCGAATACGATGTTGGCGCTCTTGCCGCCTAATTCTAAGAAGGTACGTTTCAAATTCGATTGACCGGCGTACTGCATCAATAACTTGCCCACGTTAGTGGAGCCAGTAAAGGTTTGGCCATCAATATCAGGGTGCAAAGACAGGTGCTTACCCAGGTTAATACCGTCACCCGGCAATACGTTCAATACGCCATCGGGTAGGCCGGCTTCGGTGGCCAGTTGTGCAATGCGCAGTGCGGTCATTGGGGTTTTAGGGTCAGGCTTTAAAATAACCGAGTTACCCGTGGCAAGCGCAGGTGCCAGTTTCCATGCGGTGGTGGAAAGCGGGAAGTTCCAAGGCACAATGGCCAGCACCACGCCAAGCGGTAAACGCTCAACCAATGCGATGGTGTTGTGGCCAGTGGGCGCGATCTCTTCGTAAACTTTGTCGATGGCTTCAGCGGTCCAGCGAATGGTGTTCAGTGCGCTAGGTACGTCGATATCAAATGTATCGCTGATGGGTTTGCCCGCATCTAAGCTTTCAAGTAGCGCGATTTCAGCGTGATTGTCTTCAATTAATTGTGCCCAGCGCAACAGAATCTTTTTACGCTCGCCTGGTGCCATGTGTGCCCAAACGCCGCTTTCGAAGGTATCACGGGCATTTTTCACTGCGATGTCGGCATCTTCAGGGGTGCAATCTGCGACTTCAGTGATGACCACGCCGTTGGCAGGGTTAACCGTGGCTTCAGTTTTGCCACTGAGTGAATCGACATTTTTACCATTGATAATGGCTTGATTTGGATACTGGACTTCTTTGGCTAAAGCTTTCCAGTTAATGCTGTTTACGTCGGACATATTCATTCTCGCATGGTTATTTCACTGTTATAGCAGTGGTGGTGCATTTGGCCGTCTATGAAGGGTTTAACCCTTAATGATGAAGGACGGCTTTCTTTATTTTGTTCTATCTTGCTGCCCGTTGGCCTCAGTGTCTATATAGCTAGGTAGGTAGATAAACTCAGTTTAGTGGCATTTTGAGATTTCGTTTTTTGCCTATTAGGCTTTTTCTAATTCTTCTAAGTAAGCATCCAAAATCAAATTATTCATAGCCCCTTTGCGTGTAATGGCGGAAAAGTGCGTATGAAATTTTCGGCTGTGTTCACCAATGGCTCGCAGCTTATCTTGGGACACCCAGCGCTCGGCAAAGTGGGTGGGTAAAAAGCCCACAAAGCGGCCGGTTAAAATCAAAAAGGCGATGCCTTCACGGTCGCTGCTGGTGGCGCTGACTTTTAACATGGTTTGTTGCTGTTTGATTTGCGCCGGTTGCGGGTAATTGGGTAGCACGGCATCGTATTGCGAGAGGGCTTGGTCACTGATGTGTTCCAGCTCTTGGTCAAATAGCGGGTGCTGGTCAGAGCAATACAGCAACGACTTCTCTT
>NYTP01000106.1 GCA_002683575.1 Bermanella sp. | reverse complement strand
TCGGGAAGAGTTTCATTAAAACCATCAGCAGAATCACTGACATTAGGGTCCGATTCTGCTGGAAAGTTATCCCCCGTTTCTGCGGGTACGTTATCTGTGGCCATGTGGAGTAACCTTAACTACGGTTGTCTTGCGATGAAAAGTGGAGCCAGGAAAAAACATTTAAACCGGCATATTCATGATGTCTTTGTAGGCATCTACAAGTTTATTGCGAACTTCTTTCATGGCATCAAAGGAAACACTGGCCTTTTGTGCTGCAATCATGACTTCAGGTAAATCCACCATAGGATCCCCTTTTTCAAACCGGGTTCTCAAGTCACCGCTTGTTTGTTGTAATTTATTAACATTATTGATGGCATTACCGAACATGGTTTGAAAATCCGGTACGTTAGGATCCGCTTTCACCTCTGGATAATTTGCACTTTGATTTTGTATCTTATCCACTTCTTCGGTCAGCCGATCAGCGGCGGACTTTTCTAGCCCGTTTGGCTCTTGTATTTGCGAGCGCACTTGGCGTAATTGGGATAGCACACTATTAATATCCGCTCTATCAACCATGTTTCACCTCATTACCTTGTCTGCCAAAAAAATGCCATCCGTTGGCAGCTTCCCTGCCTTGACGTCCGTGTTGACGTCTTCCTGACATTTTTTCCATTCTTGAGTGTTAATTGCATAACACAGGCCAATTAAAAAAAACACGTGGCTTTTTACATGATCATGTTGGATTGAATATCAATGCCCTGCTCACGCATTTGCGCCATTTTGTAGCGCAGAGTACGCGGGCTAATACCCAACTTTTCAGCTGCCCGTTTTTTATTCTTTTCATGCTTAAGGGCATCAATAATCAGTGTGTATTCTCGCTGCTTCAAATTATCACCCAAGGCATCGGCTGCTTGAACAGGCTGGGGAGCTTGTTCAGGAATAGACATATCTAAACCATTAAACGGACTTTCAGCCTCAGCCGGTGCAGGAACATCTAGGTTCAAAACAATGTCACTGGCGGTAATGCTATGACCTGTTTGAATAATCAATGCACGTTGAATCACATTATCGAGCTCTCGAACATTTCCGGGCCAGCTATGTTGCTGTAACTTGAGTTGTGCACTGTCATCAAAGATGAGGGCTGACTTATTTTGCTTTTTACAATGTTTGTGTAAAAGGCGCTCCGCAATGGGCAAAAGATCTTGGGGACGTTGGCGCAGTGACTTCCACTGTAATGGGAATACACTTAATCGATAATACAGGTCTTCTCTGAATTTTTTCTCGTTCACGTATTCCATCAAATTACGATTGGTTGTTGCTAAAATTCGAACATCAAGAGGAATGGTTTTACGTCCGCCTAAGCGCTCCACCTCCCGCTCCTGTAAAACACGTAACAGCTTAGCCTGTAAGCCCACTTCCATTTCACTGATCTCATCCAGTAATAAGGTTCCACCTTGAGCCTGTTCAAATTTCCCAGGCATACTATTATATGCACCGGTAAATGCGCCTTTCTCATAACCAAAGAGAGTGGACTCCAACATATTTTCAGGAATGGCTGCGCAGTTTATTGCCACAAAAGGCCCGCCTTTGCGCTCACTATTTTGATGAATATATCGAGCCAATACTTCTTTACCTGTACCACTTTCACCGCTGATCAATACTGTGGCATCACTGTGGGCCACTTGCTGCGCAAGCTTTAATAACGCACGACTAGAAGGGTCTTGTGCAACCGGGTCGTTGCTCTTAGTTTGATCACTAACTTGATGCCTAAATTGATTAACTGTTTCAACTAATACGTTGACCTCGAAAGGCTTAACTAGGTAATCCATGGCACCTTGCTGAATAGCCTGTACGGCTTTTTCTACTTCACCAAAGGCCGTCATAAGCACAACAGGAATGGCTGGATACTGACTCTTCACATGATTGAGCAAATCAAAACCGGATAGATTACCCATACTGATATCAGATAAAATCATATCTACAGATTGTTTTTTTAAAAATACAATGGCATCTTCGGCACTGCTTGCTTCAAATGTTTGTATTTTTTGCAGTTGTAATGTATCGACTATCGCTTCACGTAATTGGCTGTCATCTTCTACGATTAACATTTTAAAGTGATTCATTGCCCACCTCCTTATTTACTGCTTTTTGGCTAATGGGTAACGACATAACAAAGCATGCGCCACCATCCTTTTGATTAAAGAAATTCAGCTTTCCGTAATGGGCTCGTACTACTGCATTAACTACAGGTAGCCCTAATCCGGTTCCATTACTTTTTGTGGTATAAAATGGCTCAGTAATTTTTTCTTTCATATCCGTATTTAAGCCTGGACCGTTATCGCATATAGCAATCATCAAGTAATTTTTTCTTTGGCTAATATGAACATGGATCTTTGCATGGCCTACGTATTCTTCAGCCGCTTCAATACCATTAGAAATAAGATTTTGAATGGCTCCGATTAAACTTTCTTGGTGACATTGAATTTGGCATTGCGAATGCTCGCTGCTGATGTCAATTTCAGCTTGATATTGTTTATGCAGGATATTCTTCGCTTCGCAAATTAATTGAATCAAATCATCTTGATAAAGTCGTTTATTAAGTGGTGCACTGCCTCTGGCAAAAATCAACATATCACGCACTTGGGCTTCAATATTTTTAAGTTGTCTTCCCAGTTTTTTAGAGAATTTAACACGAGTCTGTGAGTCCAGATCATCACTGGCTAGGTGCTGGCTATACAACATAGCGCCGGATAAAGGGGTTCTAACTTGATGCGCTAGACTGGCCACCATTTTTCCCATGGCCATCAACCGCTGATGACGAGCAAGCTTAGCTTGTAGGTCACGGGTTTCGGTTTGATCTGTCATTAATACAATTTGACCTGGTTCATTTTCTAAACCGGATGTTTGAATGCTTAATCGGCGGCCGTTAATTAACGAGACTTCGTGACCATCATCCTCTCTTGGTCGGAAATAATGACTAATCACATCTCGCCACAACTGACCTTGTAGTCCTTGGTGATTCAACATGGCATGGGCGGCTCGATTACTTTCTTGTACCCGACCGTTACCATCGAGCACCACTACACCACCAGGCAGTAGTTGTAATAAACTGTGTAATCGATCAGCCAAGCGCTCTTTTTCTTTTAATTCTTTCATTCGAGCAGCACTCACTTCTGCTAGCTCACCAGATAGCACATGAACTTGGCTTTCCAGCTTGCTGTAACTGTCAGTGAGTTGTTCTGACATTTGATTAAACAGTTCAAATGCTTGACGCAACCCTTCTTTGGGTTGGATTTCCTGAGGACTCTCAATATAAGACGCCATATACTCCACACCTAAACCCTATAATGAAGCCAAATAAATGGCTAAAACGTTTTACTATAGGGGTAATGGCAAATTGCGTGCCGCATCATATTTTTATAATGAGGCTGTATATACATAGGAGTTTTAAAGTAACTTGGCTATTAAAAGTATTTTTAAATCCTGGATATAAACCAGCAGACATAAAAAAAGCCCTTTCGGGCTTTTAAATTATTTAATATTAATTATTAGTGGTCGACTTCTTCGGCATGCTCTTTTTCTTTACGTTGAAGACCATACTTACGCATTTTTTCAACAAGTGTCGTTCGGCGTATTCTAAGTTTTTCTGCTGCCCTGGCCACTACACCACACGCATCATCTAGAGCCTGCTGTATCAATGAACGCTCAAGGTTGGTCAAATAATCTTTAAGGTCAATACCGTTAACCGGTAACAAGGCCGGTGTATCAAGCCCCACTAAGCCCGGTTCACTTGGCAGCATAACCGGCTCTTGCATTCTACTTTCATCTTCATCACCTTCATCCACATGACGAAATTTCTTAGGCAGCTCAGGCACACCAATCACACCATAAGGGTGCAAAATGGCTAACCGCTCAACGAGATTAGCAAGTTCACGAACGTTGCCGTGCCAATCATGACGACACAAGGACATAATGGCAGCACTATTAAAACGAATAGAACCCCGTTTCTCATTTTCCATTCGAGAAATTAATTCATTCAATAATAAGGGAATATCCTCGCGGCGATCACGTAATGCTGGAACTTCTACTGGGAATACATTCAGACGATAATATAAATCTTCACGGAAGGTTTCTTCTGCCACCATGGCCTCAAGATTTTTATGGGTCGCCGCGATAATGCGAACATCTGTATGAAGCGTTTTGGTTCCACCCACCCGCTCATAGGTGCGCTCTTGCAATACGCGCAATAGTTTCACCTGCATATTAAGCGGCAGGTCACCTATCTCATCTAAGAACAGGGTGCCGCCTTCCGCCATTTCAAAACGCCCACTGCGCGAGGTGATCGCGCCAGTGAAGGCACCTTTTTCATGGCCAAATAATTCACTTTCAATTAATTCATTAGGAATCGCACCGCAGTTAACCGGTACAAATGGCCCATCACGGCGCGTACTATGATAATGCAGGTTACGAGCAACCACTTCTTTGCCCGTTCCGCTTTCGCCAGTAATTAATACGGTCACGCTTTTGTCCGCAACCTGATGCATCAATTCACGTACATATTGAATTTGACGACTGGTGCCGACCAGAGATCGAAATAACTGAACAGGACGACGCTCGCCACGTACACGATTATGAGCAAAATGCTCTCGGTAGATTTGGGCGCGATGTAAACTGTCTAATAATTTATTATAACTAGGGGGCATGGTGACTTGGGCAATTATGGAACGGCGAACATCATCAGGAAGGTCTTCGGGGAGGTCTTCATCGCCAACATAAATCATGGGCATGCCTTTATCCCATTCATTAATTTCACTGAGTAATGTATCAAGTGAAGACTTATTAGAGCTGCCCACTATAAAGGCAACAATATTGGATGTATCGCCACTTTCAGTTGCGACATTCTGCCAGTTTGAGGTATTACTGCTGAAAGATTCCTCACCTAAAAAATCAAGCAATACTTGCATGTCATGTTGACGTTGCTCGTTATCATCCACCAACAGGACTTTAATTTCTCGCCACATGGTGCACCTTTACCCCAATTTTCGTTGACATCATTTGGTCACAAACTCGCCGTTAATTTGACTAGTTTCTTCTAGTTAAGTAGATGAGTACGTTACGGTCAAATAAATGACGAAAAAAATATTATTGTTATTATTTAAAGTAAACTGAATGATTTTCTGTCGTTCAATTCACCTTCGCTTATTAGTGACAAAAAAAATGAGCACTGTAAACCGTTTTTTTCAATTTATTTAAAAATGCCCTGTCTAATTTATTGTTTTTTAACTATTTAATTAAACAGACCTAAGTATCACGGGGCTTATAAATAAAAAGGCCTTGACGGCCTTTTGTAAATATTGGCGTTTTCGAGCTATACCGACAAGTGGCTTTGGGTTGGCTTTTCTTCAAATTTACCTTGGCCTTTAATCTCTTCATAGCTGGCGCGTATCCCTTCCCAGCCTGACTTAACCTCAGACAAGAGTCCCATTACTTCATTGATGACATCAGAATCATTTAAAGTATTGGCTTCAAATAAACGACGCGTCATGTAATCGTACAGACGTTCTAGGTTACCGCTAATATCCCCACCACGTTCATGGTCTAATGACTCTTGCAACGCACAAACAATATCGATTGCACGGCCGATTTTTTCATTCTTAGCGGCGAAATCTTTCTTTTCTATATGATTCTTGGCCATAGAAAGCCGCGTCAAAGCACCCTCTAGTAGTAGCTGAATCAGCTTATGCGGGTCGGCTTCCATAACTTCCGTTTGCAAGCTGACCTGACTGTATTCCTTTGCGCCTTTTGTATACATACTTATCACCCTCAATTACTACATAAAGGTAAACGGCCTCAATTTAGATATCTTTAACAAATAATTGAAATCGCCTCTTTCAGGCTAGTCCGACTGCGCCAAAGCGATGAGACCTTACTCATAAAGCGGCAAGCCCCTTCCCCTTTTAGCTGCTAAGTTTGGCATCAATAAACACGTAACCTACTGTTTATTAAGTGTTTTTTAAAATGGCATATGCTGTGCTTTAGAACAAGCATCATAGTAATCGCTGTTAACGTAGCGAAAGGATTTACCCATGGCTCTTAGCAACAGTGCAACCCCCAAACAGGGCAAGCTCGGCCGTAAAAAATTAGGCTTAATGAGCGAGCTTAAAAAGCAAGCATTCCTAATCTTTGATGAAACTCAAAGTCATCATGACCATACAGTGCGTTCAAATGCACTTAAGCAGGCTAAGTCTTTTATCCTTAAGGCACTGGATATAGCGCCCCTTGATGGCGATTGCCTAAACTTACTGACACGAATTGAGTTGGAATCTGGCCACCCACATAAAGCGAAGAAGAGCATAGAGCAGGCTCTTATTGAGCAACCTGAAAACGCCGGGTTTTGGTACAGTGCTGGCCATGTTGCATTAGCGTTACATGACTTTAGCCATGCTGAACACGCATTCAAACAAGCTATATCGCTGGCCCCAAATGAAACACGTGCTGAGGTGGGCTTAGCTTATACCTTGTTTGAACAAGGTCAAAAAGTAGAAGCCTTTCAACTCTATCGGCAACTTGTGAAAACGCACTCACAGGATATTCAAATTCGCAGCCGCTTATTACACAGCGCGCAAGGTTTAGTCGCCGATTACTATGATCAAGAATTGGAACAAGACTTAATCAGTTACCTCAACTGGTCTGATTTAAATTTAAATCAGCTCTCACATTTATGTTGCAGTGTTTTAATCTACAAGTTTCAACTAAACCATCAAGGTAGTGCTGCGTCTTTTAATGATATGGCCAACTCGGTTTTATTACTCAAAGCATTGCGCCATACCATCATTAAAAATGAATTATTGGAAAAGCTGATCATTGCTTTACGCCAAGAACTTCTCACACATGCCAGTAAAAAAGGCCGCTTGATCAACCAGTATGTCCCTCTGTGTGAGGCCATGTGTCAGTATGCATTGAACAATGAATTTTTATTGCCTTATACCGAAGCGGAACGCTCCATGGTGCTGACATTAAAAACCATGATTGAGCAATCGTTGAGTCAAACAGGTTGTACACCAACGGATATTTCTGGGGCCCTCATGCTGTATGCTATGTATGAGTCTTGGTACAGCATTAACAACAACCAAGTATTATTTGATTTTAAAAACGATACCTGGCCAGCCATTAGTTTTGATATTAAGACCGCTCATGATCAATTACTGCATGATCAGCACTTCGAATTTGAGGCACTTACTTCTATGCCTGAACACGATAGCCATGATGTAAAAACTCAGTATGAGCGTTTTCCATATCCAAGATGGCAATGCTTGGACAATAAAAACATTACCAATTATGGCAGCGCACTCCAACATGAATTTCCATGGGTAAAAATCCCTGATTCAATATTATCTGAGCCGCTAAATATTTTAGTGGCTGGTTGTGGCACTGGGCGCCATGCGTTAAACATCGCAAAGTATTTTTACCAAACCCATGTCACAGCGCTGGATATTAGTGAAACCAGCTTAAGTTATGCTTATAAAAAATCCGCAAAGCTGGGCATTGATAATATTGAATTTTTTCTAGCTGACCTAACTAAGCTTGATAAACTTAATCAATCTTTTGATATCGTTGAGTGCTCAGGTGTACTGCATCACATTAAACAATATGAACGAGCTCTTCACGGTTTGCTTGCAAATTTAAAACCCAACGGGTTTATTAAGTTATCACTCTACAGTGAGCGGGCCAGAAAGCCCATTTACGATATTAGAAAACAATATAAACATGGCGGTATTGAGAAAAATGAACAAGATATTCGTATCTTAAGGCATGTAATATTTTCAGATGAACATATCGAAAACAAACACCTAGTGACTGAATCTGATGACTTTTATAGCATGAGCGGCATTGTGGATTTACTGCTGCATGAATATGAAATTGGCTTTACACCAAAGGCAATAAAAGCACTTTGCAAGGATAACCAACTGGTTTTCTTGGGTTTCTCAAATTTAGACAGCCAGTTAAAAGCCTCTTTCAAACGCTTTATTGGTGCCAACTGCGAACTGGACAACCTTGACCAATGGGAAGCCTATGAGCAAGCGTTCCCGAGCACGTTTAGCTCGATGTTCCAATTTTATTGCCAATATAAACCGAAATTAAGACCGATGGGTTAGGTGGATTAACACGTAAAAAAAAGCCCCAAAGACATTTCTTTGGGGCTTTTTTATTGGGTATTATTTGCGATTAATTGGCTTATTAAAACCACATTATCTTATTAGCGCGGTGCACCCATGTCTAACCATTCGGCAATTAACTTACGCTCTTGAGCACTCAACATATTTTTATGCTGCTGCCAAACCGCTTGCTTAGAAGCCTCCACTTCAACCGGACGGAAAATCCAGTGATCATGATCCGCATCTTCAGCAAATACATCGAAGAAGTTAGCACTACTAATGGCGCCTTGTGGATTCATTAGCGCTTGGCCGTAGCAGCTAAAGCAATCATTTTCAGGTTCAATGACAAACGGCGCTTGTACATAACGACGACAGTGATTTTCGTTCACCTCACTAAACGTGGCCGCTAAATACATATACGTACGATTGTTATCAAATAATGCATTGTAAGACGCAAGGCCTTCAACCGGTGTATTGAAATCACTTAAATCCAAACTGGTGAAGCCACGATTATCATGGCAATCCACACAGCTGTTACCTGCATCGTTACGCACAACGTTCGTCCACAATGGCTTAATGTGTTGCTCATAACTGATGGATGCTACACAGCCACTTGTTGCATTTTGTTCGCAGGCAATACTGACAGGGGCTTGAGTATTTAACGCGTCATAACCTAAAGCAATGCTATGGCTGCCTTGAACAGGTGCCGGTGTCCAGTAATCGTCATAGCTCATCATGGTTGTCAGCACGCCAAAACCATCAATCGTGCCATATAAAGCCTGCGCCATCGTTTGACCTTCAAACTGTGCCTGTACCAAACTCGATGCTTGTGGGAATGGCCCAATTTGCTGCGCACCTGGATTAATGGATGCTGCCTCGCTGGTTACGTTAAAACCATTGAATTCTTTTTGTTCATGGTCACTTACTTCTAACCAACCATCGAAACGCTGCATATACGTGTATGGGAATTCACTGGCAGTCATTTGTGCGCCATCGCTGTTCAATGCCTTGGCTTGAGCGTTAACCACTTCAAAAGTAAAAGGGGTGTGAGCGGGTATTTCAAATAACACCGACCCATCTGGCTGAATGGGCGCATAACCGCTTAATACCGTCATGCCTTCAAGGTTTTGCGTGTAAACACGCACAAAACGCTCACTTCGTTCATCCATTGGCAAAAGGATCGGATTGGCCATACGCTCTAAACCTAACTGACTCATATCTTCGCCGTTAAAATCATAAACCGAGCGAATATGAACCGTAGACATTTTAGGGGCTGGCTCAACTGGGTTCTCTAAACAATCTTCTGATTCATTGTAAGCTTCTAAGGTATCTTTTAGCTCGAGTGCAAACCCACGGTTTTGCTCGTCAATGCTGCAGCTCGCCAACAAGGTTTCAGACATCAGTAAGGCGCTGGCAATGTCTGAAGGCACATAGCCTCCATTAGCACCATTCAATTTAGCCGTTACCCAGTGTTTACCAAGAATATTCCACGTATCTCCTTTGCTTGGCTCACCAATCATTTGATACCAGGTGGTACCACATAAAGCGGTGTTCTCATCCATTGGCCAAGGCTTGTTTTGACTCGGGTTGGCTGCAAAGCGGTTATGGTTTTTCCAATACCCTTTGCCATAACACATGCCATCCGTTTCTACTGGATCAACTGGATCAACTGGATCAACTGGATCAACTGGATCAACTGGATCAACTGGATCAACTGGATCAACTGGATCAACAGTTTCAGCATCAGCATTAACAAACACATCAGTAATTGTTACGCCAACATCCTGATCAACAACATACATAATCAACGAGCTAAAGGTATTAGCACCCTGCGATGGAATCGCAACTGTGTATGACGTTGGCGTAGCACCAGAAACAGTTACTGACGCAGCATCATAAGCCGGATTCACATCTGGATGTGGATTAAACTCTAGACGGAAACGTACATCTGCAGAGCCACCATCAGCAACAGAACCATTAAAGGTAATGCTACCCGCATCAGTGAACCGCAATGGGTACATATCCGTGTTAGTGTTGGCAAAACCAGC
>NYTP01000105.1 GCA_002683575.1 Bermanella sp. | reverse complement strand
TCGGGTGAACACCCTGCCAACCTTGTGGGGTGAAAAGCTGGTATTACGGATACTAGACCCATCCAGCGCACAGCTGGGTATCGATGCGCTCGGTTATGAACCAGATCAAAAACAGTTATACATGGACGCCCTATCTCAGCCACAAGGTATGATATTAGTTACTGGCCCAACTGGCTCAGGTAAAACCGTATCCCTTTATACCGGCTTAAATATCTTAAATGTGGAAGGCACTAACATTTCTACTGCAGAAGACCCGGTAGAGATAAACCTTGAGGGCATTAACCAGGTTAACGTGAATGCCAAAGTAGGCTTAGACTTTGCTGAAGCGCTGCGCTCTTTCTTGCGTCAAGACCCTGATATTGTCATGGTGGGTGAGATTCGAGACCTCGATACCGCCGGTATTGCCATTAAAGCGGCACAAACAGGTCACCTTGTTTTATCCACTCTCCACACAAACAGTGCACCGGAAACCCTTACGCGTTTAGCCAATATGGGGGTGCCCGCCTTTAACATCGCCACCTCCGTAAGCTTGATCATTGCACAGCGACTTGGGCGTCGCCTTTGTAGTACCTGTAAAACAAAGGCAGATATCCCCATGGAGGCATTAAAAGAAGCCGGCTTTACCGATGATATGCTCGTAGACGCTACCCTATTCAAACCTGTCGGTTGTGACGCCTGCAGTGGTGGCTATAAGGGCCGTGTGGGTATTTATGAGGTGGTTCGCATCACTGATGCCATCTCTCGTATTATCATGGAAGGCGGTAACGCGATTCAAATTGCGGATGTCGCGAGAAAAGAAGGCTTTAATAACTTACGAACATCTGCCCTTATGAAGGTAGCCCAAGGAGTGACAAGCCTTGAAGAAGCTAACCGCGTCACCTCAGAACATTAAAGGTTAAGATTATGGCAAAAGCGAAAACACTGACCTTTCAATGGGAAGGCACAAATAAACGCGGTCAAAAAATTGAAGGCGAAATGCTGGGTGAAAACTCTGCCATTATAAAAGCGCAACTAAGAAAACAAGGAATACTGCCGAAAAAAATTCGTCGTAAATCCGAAGGCCTATTTGGTATGGGTGGAGGCGGTGGTGGTTCTAAGAAAATTAAAAATGTCGACATCACTATTTTCTTGCGACAACTAGCCACCATGTCCAAAGCAGGTGTCCCTTTAATGCAAGGTCTCGAAATCGTCGCTGATGGTTTAGAAAACCCCGCCATGCAAAAAGTAGTGCTCGGCATTAAAGATGATGTCTCTGCTGGTAATGATTTCGCTTCTTGTTTAAAAAAATACCCTGATCAATTTGATCAGCTCACGTGCGCCCTTATTGAATCAGGTGAGCAATCGGGTGCCCTAGAGCAAATGCTAGACCGAGTTGCTATCTATAAAGAAAAATCGGAAGCACTCAAGCAAAAGGTTTCCAAAGCATTAAAGTACCCAATTGTTACCTTGATAATTGCCGCGGTAGTAACGGTCATTCTTCTAGTAAAAGTTGTACCTACCTTCCAAGGCATGTTTTCAAGTTTTGGTAGCGAATTACCAGCCGCAACCCAATTTGTAGTAAATATTTCTGATTGGCTACAGGAAAACTATTTAGTTTTATTTGGCTCTGTCATAGGTATCGTTTTTGGGCTAAGAGAAGCCATCAAGCGAAGCCCCAAGGTAGCCGAGGAAAAAGACAAACTTGTCCTAAAAATGCCCATTGTCGGCGAAATCATGAAAAAAAGCGCCGTCGCGCGTTTTGGCCGAGTTCTATCGACGACCTTTGCAGCAGGCGTACCTTTAGTCGATGCGTTAGAAAGTGTGGCTGAAGCTTCTGGTAACGTGGTTTACCGTGACGCTATTTTAAAAATTCAAGACGAGGTTTCCAGTGGTACACAAATGAATGCCGCTATTCGTGCAACCGGCGTATTTCCAAACATGGTGGTGCAAATGGTGGCCATCGGTGAGGAATCCGGTGCCCTTGATGCCATGTTAGAAAAAGTGGCTACTTATTATGAAGACGAAGTAGATAACCTGGTTGATGGCCTAACGGCTATGATTGAGCCTTTGGTTATGGCCTTCTTAGGTGTGGTTGTTGGTGGTCTATTGATTGCCATGTACCTTCCTATATTCTCTATGGGCGATGCAATCTAATAATTGCCCTACAAATAAATTATCACCTTAAGTAGATGTTATGTTTGATGCTTTATTGAATAACCCGTTCTTATTTTACAGCTGCGTATTTGTTTTCAGCTTGTGCATTGGTAGTTTTCTCAATGTGGTGGCTTATCGCTTACCCATTATGATGCGCAAGCAAATGCAAGCCGATTACTTTGAAATCACCGAGCAAGAGGCGGAGTTTGAAAAGCTAGAGAAACAACCCACTTTTAATTTGATGGTACCGCACTCAAGTTGTCCTAAATGCAAAGCCAGCATTAAACCTTGGCAGAACATTCCGGTGATCAGCTACCTTTGGCTAAAGGGAAGATGCGCTAACTGTCAAACTCACATCAGTGCGCGCTACCCAATCGTTGAAGCGGCTACAGGTCTTCTGGGTTTATTTGTCGCGCTGCAATTCGGTGCCACGCTTCAGACCGCCACCTTATTACTGTTCACTTATTTTTTAGTGGCACTTACGTTAATCGATTTAGATGAATATCTGCTGCCGGACAGCCTAACGTTACCACTTATATGGATTGCATTATTTGCTAATAGCTTTGGCGTATTTACTTCGTTAGAAAGTGCCGTCTACGGCGCGTTAGCTGGGTACTTAAGTCTGTGGTCTATTTTCTGGCTATTTAAACTGGTCACCGGCAAAGAAGGCATGGGTTATGGCGACTTTAAATTATTAGCGGCCATTGGTGCTCTGTTAGGTTGGCAAGCTCTCCCCATGGTAATTTTGCTATCAAGCGCTGTAGGTGCCGTGGTTGGTATTGCCATGATTATTATTTTAGGGCGCGATAAAAACATCCCTATCCCATTTGGCCCTTACTTGGCCGCCGCTGGATTCATTGCTGCACTTTGGGGTAACGAGCTTACCCAGTTTTACTTTTCGTTTATAGGTATGCAGTAAGATGTTCGTATTGGGCATAACCGGTGGTATCGGCAGTGGTAAAACCGCGGTAACCCGTGAATTTGAAAAATTGGGCATCAATGTCATCGATGCTGATATCGCTGCACGAACCGTCGTCGCGGTTGGCTCTGAAGGGCTACAACAGATTCAACAGCGCTTTGGTGATGATATTCTGCTGGATGATAGCAGCTTGAACCGAGCCAAACTGCGGGCGATTATTTTTCAAAACCCAGAGCAAAAGCAATGGCTTGAGCAATTGACTCACCCACTTATTCGTAATGAGATCATTAAAGGGCTTGAAAACAGCGCCAGCCAATACAGTATTTTAGTCTCACCGCTGTTAATAGAATCTGGGCAATACAAGCTGGTTAACCGCATATTGGTAGTGGACGTGCCTGTTGAATTACAATTAGAGCGTACGTGTGAGCGGGATAATAATCCTCGCGCGCAAGTAGAAGCGATCATTGCTAGCCAGTTGGACCGTGACACTCGATTAAGTCACGCGGACGATGTTATTATAAACAATCAATCAATTGAGCACTTATCACAGCAAGTGGCTCAGCTAAATCAGCAGTACTTAAGATTAAGCGAGAAAACCCATGAAAGTTAATTGCCCAACGTGCTCCAAATCCGTTGAATGGAATGAAGATGCCAAATTCCGTCCATTTTGCAGCGATCGTTGTCGTCTAATTGACCTAGGACAATGGGCAAATGAAGAGCATGCTATTCCGGGTAAAAGCGCTGAAGAAGAGCTTTTAAGTGAACAACTTAAAGATCTGAAGAATCAATCGTTTCATTAATATACACAACCACCGCTAATACCAATCAAAAAGAAGCCTTGTGCTTCTTTTTTTTGCTTTTTAATTCCGTAAAGTTATAAAAATACCCACAACTAGGTAGAGCCAAGGGTTTTACCTCAAGCCTAAAATAGCTTCAGAATAAAAATAGACTCATATCACCTACATATAAATATGTAAAAAAAAATCTGCAACGGCCCCTTCCTAAACCCTTCGGAGACCACATGAAACTAATTACCCTATTATGCTTAATGAGCTTTAGTCTGTTGAGTTACTCACAGACAAGCAATCAATCAAATTCGATAAAGCGTGAACATATAAAAAGCATCAGCGTCGTTGCGCCTGCTTGGAGCGGCTACACAAATACTGACGGCTCTGGTGTATATTGGGATGTGATTCGCGCCATCTATGAGCCTATGGGCATCAACGTGAAAACAAAAAATATCCCATGGAACCGCGCCATGAAAATGGTCAGTAAATACCATACCTACAATGCAATTCTTGGTGAATACATCACATCTGATGAACCGCTTTTATTCCCCGCTTACTCAATTGATACGGAGTACATGTCATTACTCAGCAAAAACAACAGTGCTAATAAATTTAATGGCTTAGCCAGTTTAGCGGGAAAAAAAGTCGGTTGGATAAAAGACTACGACGTGATTGCCGAAGAAAAACGAAACTTTGAATTGGTTGAGTTTCGTGGCATTGATCAGGGGATTGAATTTTTAAACTCAGGCCGTATAGATTATTTGATCGATGATTGGGATGAAATAGCAGCAGCCATGAAACAATACAACATGAGTACTCAGGCCTACACCGTTGACCCTATGCCTGAAGGTAAGGCAATCTTTGCAGCTTTTTCAGATAATCAAATATCTCGAGAACTGATCAAAATATACAATGAACGTATTCCTGTTTTGGCTCGATCGGGTGAACTTAGTAAGATTTACGAAAAATGGGACAACGCAGAAATGCCGAAGATGATCGTGAATCTATCAAACTAAATATAAATGAATAAAAAGACCGGCCTTGTGAGCCGGTTTTTTATAATAGACTAAAGAGTATTAGTCTTTAAGGATTTTAAAAAATTATTGTTATTAGAATTAAATGCCTGCGGCCATATAATCTCGGCGCTTTTTCTCTGATTCAATATAAGCCAACCATTGAGTAGCCGATTTAACCACATCATCAAATGCTTGCGCTTGCGTAAAAGAACGCTGAGCACCATCAAGATCATTTAGATTAAACTGAATCAAACCCTGTAAAATCAAACCCTCATCCTGTTTTTTAAACGATTCATCCATTAAGGCTTGATTGATATTCCCCAGTGCTTTTTTCCATTCTTGTCGCTCGGTATGGATTTGCGCTAACTTATAAAAATCCTTGCCTGCCTGAGTTTCATTGGCGGCTTGTGTCATCACCGTAATGGCTTCATCGTACTCTTTAGCAATCATCAAGGCATCACCCAATAATGAAAGGTTTTTACCGTTTTCCTCAACCAAGCCACTCTTAATTCCTTTTATTAACGCCTGGGCGGCCTTATACGGAATTTCTTGAGAAAGCATAGCTTGAGCAAAACTCACAACATGCATTTCTTTATCAAGTAGACCTTGTTCATAGGCCGTTTCGATCACTGACAACTCTTTATCAGGATGACCCAGTTCATTGTAAACTGCCCCAAGTTGAATCCAATACTGAGGCTTTGGGTAGAGGGCAATGAGATCTTTTAGCGTGCGCTCCATGGATTTAAAATCTTTATTTTGATAATAAACAGCGCGCTCAACCAAAAGCCAGCTTTCACGTGGTTGCTTGCCTTGCTGCTGCACGATTGAAATGGCTTTTTTCACATCCGGTAATGCTTGATTGAAGTTTTCTAATTGATAGTTCATCTGTGCACGTAAAATGTAAGCTTCTGGACCTGGCTTGCCCACCACCTCAAACCATTCATTTAATGCAGAGATGGCTTTTTTATAATCCTCTTGAATCAAATGAAGTTTAGCGACACTGTATAACGTAGTTTGCTCCAGACTTTCAGGCAGGTTTTTAGTGGCTAAAACACGTTTATACGCTTGCACGGCAGCGGGATAGTTTTCACGATTGAATTCCACATACGCCACCATATTCCAAGACATGGCTGTCTCATAGGAGTTACGACGAATATTTTCTAATTTTTTCGCATAGTCCAGTGCTTCATCGTATTTTTTTTCATCAGCCAGCTGACGAATAGCATCTAACTTTTTGTAAATGGCAGGACGCATGGTTTGCGCACGTTTTACACGACGAGGTTTTTTCTCTTCTTCGGCCGCATAGCTTTTTGATACTGAAATAGGTGCAACCGATGTTACACCAAATACCAAAGATGCTAGCAAGCAAACAGAAACGATTGAGTGCTTCATGATCTCTACCTCACTTACTGCTTTTATCAAGTTCAAAGCGAATAATATTACGAATACCCGTCACGGCCACCGCTTCGCCATTTTCGATTTTTGGTTTATATTTGAATTTTTTGGCGGCACTGATCGCAGCACGGTTAAATATATTCGGCGGATCTGCCTCGATGACTTTAGGGTCAATAACCGTACCTAATTTACTTACCGTAAACTCAAGCACCACATAACCCTCAATGCCTTTTTGAGCCGCTCTGCGTGGATATTGAGGCGCAACCTTAACAATGGGTAAATACTCACCGTCTCCACCGCTACCAGCAAGCCCAGCATCAACACTTAGGTCTGCACCTAAATCTAAACCGGCAATATCCATATCGCTTGCACTACGATCAAACTCTGGTTTAGACATCTCTGGCTTTTCAGGTTCTTGAGGTGGCGCCGGTGGCTTTTTAGGTTGACGACTTTTGGTTTGAATGTCGTCATCTTGTTGCACATGAACAAACTCTACCAGTTTGCCAAAGTCGTTTTCTTCAATGACCGAACCACCTGATGAAATCAGCCCCTGCATCATCAGTGCGACACAAAATGTCACACCCGCTGCAACAGCCATGGCGAATCCGAATCGAGGGGCTGCATTCAACATATTAAGGAGACTCCGTTGCCAGTGATACGTCGTACACACCTGCCGCTCTTGCTGCGTCCATCACCGCTACTAGGGTTTTGGTTTTCGCTTCTTCGTCTGCTTGCACAACCACCGTACCCTGAGGATTCTCAGCATGTAAGCGCTCAATATTGGCACGAACTTGGGATTCTTGTACTTGGCGCTTATTAATCCAAATTTCGCCACCTTCATTAATGGCAATCAGAATGTTCGCTCGCGGCTTAGCAGCCGACGTGCTGGCATCAGGGCGATTCACCTCAATGCCCGACTCTTTAACAAACGATGCTGTCACAATGAAGAAGATCAACATGATAAATACAACGTCCAACATGGGCGTTATATCAATCTCACCTTCTTCGGCTTCTGGCGTCAGATTTTGAAATCCGCGTCTCATAGTGTATTCCTCAAAATCATCACTAATGCTTAGTGATCAAATGTTAATTTATCTTCAATGTGTGATTTTTGGCGTTTGGTGTAGCGCTGAATTAACGACTGAGCAAACAAACCCGTTAACGCCCCAACCATGCCTGCCATCGTTGGAATAGTGGCTTTTGATATGCCAGAGGCCATCGCCCTAGGGCTGCCATTTCCAATAAAAGCCATCACATCGAATACTTCAATCATTCCGGTTACCGTACCTAGCAAACCAAATAACGGACAAAGACCCACAAGCATCTTGATTGTTCGAGTATTGGTTTCTAATCCCATTTCCACATTGGCTACCAAATCCAAGCGGATTTGGTGTGCATGCCAGCTGGTTCTTTCTTTACGCGATTCCCATTCGTTAATCGCGTTAGAAACAACCTCTTTGTGGCTCATAGAAAAGTAGGCAACGCGCTCTAAAATAAATAACCAAAGTAAAAATATTAAACCTAAGATGGCTAAGACAACGTCACCGCCACGCTCTGTAAATAAATATACTTGCTCATACGCGTCGTAAAACATGATTTAAGCCGCCTTTGCTTGATATTCTTCTTCTGCTTTGCGAGCCAAAATACCCGTTGCACGTTCTTGCAGAATTTGAATCAATTCACGGCTCTTATTATTTGTCATGGTATGTAAGAACACACATGGAATCGCCGCCACTAAGCCTAATACGGTAGTCACCAAGGCTTGCGAAATGCCCCCGGCCATCAGTTTAGGGTCGCCGGTGCCAAATAATGACATGGTTTCAAATACATCAATCATGCCCGTCACAGTGCCTAATAGGCCAAGTAACGGCGCCACCACCGAAATGATTTTGATCCAGTTAATGCCTTTACTTAAACGCGGTATTTCATTTGAAATGGCTTCGCCCAAGTGCAGCTCTAATGTCTCAGTATCGGCACCACTGTTCGCATGATAGGCCGTCATCACTCGACCCAGTGCGTTATCATCCGATGCTTGATCTGTTTCCATTTGTTTTTTAATGCGCTTAGATTCTGCGGTTAACCATGTCATACGGATCAGGGATAACAGCACACCAATAATCGCCAGTGCTAAAATAATGTAACCCACAACCCCACCTTGCTGAATTCGCTCGGTTAGGCCTGCAGTTTGCCCCATAATTTTAAGTAGCTGACCACGACTTGGGTCGATCCAAAAGCCTGTCATTTCAGTTGTGGCGTTTTCTAAGTCAGCTGCAGGGCCGTTGTAACGAGAACCTGGCTGGACATCGAGTTCAACCAATTTTTTGGCTTCAAGATCCCATACAAGGTAATCCCCTTGTGCCACCACATTAAAACCACCAATACGCGTCACGTTTTTTGTAACGGTTTCACCATTAGGTAGCACCACTGAAGCAGGGTATTGAGCCACATCACCACTTAGGGTCATTTCACGCTGCATTTCGAACCAAAGCTGCTCAAGATTTTGAATACTTGGAAGCTCAGATGATGAACCGGCTAACTTGATTAGGTTAGTTAAAAACGCTTCACGACCTTCAACTTGCGAACTAATAACAGAGCCTTCAAATACCCCTTGAGTATCGCCCGCCACTTGCTGTAGAACACCAAACATTTCTTTTAATGAGCCTAAACGATTGTTTAATCGTTCTTGGGCCACATTAATTTTTTCTTCGTTTTCAGCAAATTGTGCTTCTTTTGTTGCGCTTTCTTTCTCTAGGCGAGTACGGGCTTGTTTTTCTAGATTTAATAGATTTTCTTGATCATATTTAGCAATGTTAAAACGCTTCATACGTGCGTTAAATTCTGCGTTATCACGCGCCTGACCTTCTTTAACCAAGTTAAGTAAGGCATCCATATCCAAACTGGATTTCGACTCATTAGCATGGGCCGGTAAAGCGAAGGTTACAGCCATTGCTGTGATCGTGAATAGGTTACGTAATTTCATTATTTCGCCTCCGCAGTAACAACAACTGGGGCCGCTACCGGCACTTTAATTAACTGAGGTGCTGCTTGTTCACGAGCAATACGAATGCCCATCATGATTTTACTTTTGTAAGACGAGTCGAGTTCTTCAAACTGATTGCTCTGTGCATTCCAAACGCCCAGGCTTTGTCCATCCAGTGTTTGGTAAGCTAATGAAATTCGACCAGTACGTAAGAAATCCACTTCACGTTCAGTGCCATCAATCATTACATCACCACGATAGGATTCAATTGTGCGACCGTAATCAATTTCTGTCTGGTAAGCTTCCATCACTTTGCGGTATTTTTCCGCCACGGTGACATCTGAGCGTGCCATCATGTCTTTGATTTTACTGACACGCTTTGAACGTTCTTCTTTTAAGAATGGGATATCTGATTCAACAAATTGATCTATAGCATCAATCATACGTAGCATTAGTGGTGTAATTTGACGCTCGATCAATGTTACTTGACGAATACTCTCTTCAATCTGAACAAGCTCTTTATCCTGGGCTAAAAGTTGCTTATCTAATTGATTGATATAGACCGTCAGGCCTTCTACTTCTTTTACCACCGCACGATATTGGCGTTCAGCTTGACGGGTTTGGTCATCCACATTGTCGATTTTAACTTGTGATTGCTGAGCGTTACCGATGCGATCAACGCCTTTATTTATGGCGTCATCCATATCTGCGGCATTGGCATGCATCACACCAACAGTTAGGAAAGCACTTGCTAATAAGCAGCTGGCTTTATTGTTAAACGGCATACAATATTCCTGTTATTTATTAACGCTCTTTTGTAAGAGCTAGAGTAATGATTGACAGGAGAGAAGATACGCCGGATTTGTGACAGCCATGTGACATGACAGTCTGATTGCAAAGAATTTTCAGTTTTGTGTATGGAATATTACAGTGTCATAAAACTGAAATAAATTTACTTTAAAGCAAAAAAAACGGCGCACTAGGCGCCGTTTATATTCAATATTTATATTGAATTATTGATCTAAAGAGCCATCAATAATCCAATCAGCATACCATGCAGATGCTGCAGCGGTACCTGGTTCAACAGCCCCTACATAAGTAGTGGTATCGAATACAAAGTTAGATCCGTTATCCGTTGCTACTGGAGTAGTAGAGGCAACCGTTCCATTGCTTGTTAAGGCAAAGGCAGTATCAAAAGTAATATCCGCTTCAACTAGGTTAACATTAGTATCAGGATTTTCTTTTTTGAAAGTCGAACCACAATCAGAAGCAACAATATTTGTTAAGTTTACAACTGAAGGGATTTTTGCGGTTGTATCATCAGCATCATCATCCGAGTAGTCAATACGAACACATTGATCAGTAAAGCCAGCTACTACTGTATTGTAAATATTAGCAGTAACAGAACCACGTAGACGCATGCCAGGCTCTTCACTATCTAGTACGTTATTGATCTTACTACCTAAGATAGAAACGTTTGCAATAGTCGCCGCAGTTTGTGGAACATAGTCTTCGTCAGAAGAGTTCGCTTCAATTGCACGAGGGTCATTAGAACCGTATGGGCCAGTACGTGCATCATCTTGATCTTTCATGATAATGACGTGTTGAATGTTACCCTGATAACCTTCATCAAAATCGATATCATCATCGTCATTGTTTGTCAGTACTGCGTGAGTAACGTTTACAGTGCCACCGAACCATTCAATGCCATCATCAAGGTTGCCATGTACTTGAACATAGTCAACAGTAGTGCCGTGACCAACACCTTGAAGGGTCAAACCGTTAAGTTCATTATTAGGACCTGCAACCTTACCTGCTTCAGCGATACGTACATATTTAATAATGCCGCTGTTATCCGCTTTATCAGCACCACCATAGTTACCTACAAAGTCACCACCTTCACCGGCAACATTACACACTACAGTACCGCATACACCCGTATCACCTGCTCCATACTGTGGGGCGAAACCTTGTATAACTACGCCACCCCATTCGCCAGTACCGTCATAACCCGCATCAGATGACGCAAATGTAATTGGGTTGGCTGCCGTACCTTCAGCATCTAACTTAGAGCCACGTGTTACTAATAAAACACCATCGTCATTTGCATTAACTTCAACACCAGGTTCAATTGTAAGAGTTACGCCGGCTGCTTTAACTGCTGTAATACCTGCAGCATCAGCAATTTCGCCATTACCTTCACCAATTTGGAAAACATCATCTAATGTATATTCAACACCATTTTTTAAAGTGAAATCTTCTTTAAGTACACCTTTAAGTACACATTCAGTTGCTGAGTCAGCACAAGGTGTAAACGTATTATCAACAGTATCATTTGAACTACTGCTGCTACCGCAACCCACAAGAGTTGCACTTAAGATTGCGCTTGCCAATAAAGTTTGGTTTTTCATTATCAGTCCTCTGACTTTAGTTTCAATTAAGATTTATTATGTTTCGGTGATAGTTAAATTAACTTTGTTTTATGACAGTTATGTTAACGATATGTGTAATTTTAAATTTCTTCAGACATAAAAAAGCCAGCTTATTAGCTGGCTTTTTTCGTCAATAAACTTTAAAACAAATAATCAATACCTATTGATGCATCGATACCTGTTTTATAACTCTCAATGACTTTATCATTTTGCGTATATTCTACGGGTTCGTTCGTTAGGTTATTAGCCTTACCTTTTATAGTCAGATCTTCAGTAAGATCCCATTTATATACAAGATCTAATGTAGTTCGACCTTTTTCGTATTCATTTTCAAGAGAACCGCGTACAACTTTCTCGATACGATCACCAAAATGATTAACTAAAAACGTAAATGTCTGTCCTGTTGCTAAGTGATCCATACCAAACTGAATATTAGCTAACACTTCCGACTGCCCTTGGAGCTCTCGCGTCGTATTACCTTCTAAGCGTGCAGACTCTGAGTCCAGTGTTACCTCTGAATCGATCCAAGCAAAGTTACCTGAAATAAATCCACTGAAATTATCGGTATCTAGAACATCTACCTTGAAATCTAGTTCTACACCTAGCAACTCAGCTGAATCTGAGTTTTCGTAGGTATCACCACTAGACGCACTACCGGATGCATCTGGAACCGTTTTTTCAATCGGCTTATCAATTGCTTTATTAAATAATGCTAGCGATATGCTTTCTGAATCAGATAAATAATACTCAGCGCGAAAATCCAAGTTGGTAATTTTTGAAAGCTCCAAATCTGGATTACCCACAATGGCATCGTCTGTTTCGGGATCATAAAATAGTGAATCAGCTAATTCCGTCAAACCAGGACGCGAAACGGTATTAGACGCACCTAAGCGAAATTGCCATTGCTCCACAGGCTTCCAAGTAGCCGATACAACCGGCAAAACCTCATTCGTATCGAGAGTGGTATTTGAATCAGGTTCTCTTTCATAAGTCACCTCTTGAGAAGCGTCCTCTAAGCGAGCTCCAGCTAAAAACACCCAGGATTCATTTGGTTCGTACTGATAGGATTGATAAATAGCCATCATGGATTCACTTGCATCATAAAGGTCAGTCTTCGCAGTATTACCCTTAATACCGTAAGCATTACTATTTTCAATAATGCTTTCTATATCGAGCGTTAAATCTGTGGTTATATCTGTGCCGGATATCCCATAGCGTGCTAGCTCAACCTCTCGATCTTTCTGGCTAATAAGCATACCTGTTTTGATTTTCAATAAACTTCCACTATCAAATGCTCGTTCAAATGTATGATCCGCACCCGCATCAAAACTTATTTCAGATAGATCCGAAAAGCGTCGTTCCAACCCAGAAGATGCAAGTTGATCGTTACGATATTCATATTTACGACGATCTGGCTCATAGCGACTGGTATGAGAAATCCCTGCACGCCAGTCAAGCGTATGTTCGGCATCTAAAAATAGAAGCCCACTGAATTGCTGTGAAAAGAATTGACGTTCAACCCACTGTAATGTTGTGGTGTCAGTATCAACACCTTCTTTATCCGTTCCGATAACTTTACGAGTGGTATCGTCGGTTTTACGAAGTAAAATGGTTTTACTCAAATATTCATTACCTGTATTGGTTTCAATGCCAGTAACAAAATATCCAGTTAAATCCACCTTGTATTGACTGCGTTCATAGTCAAAGTCACCCGAAGTATCTTGAATATACGCATCGTCGCGGCTAGACCATTCACTCTTGTACTCGACAGCACCATAATAAGCGAGATCACCATATCCTTTTTCCAAGCGATCACCAAAGGAATAGGCAACTGAAATATCCGGCGTAGCCGTTGTTTGTTTTGTACTATAAGTCGAATGATCAAATTCATTTAATAACGCTTTATTTCCACTACTAAAGCCGCCATCTGTTTCACTATCCACTCGACTCGGGACTTCACGGGTACCATCATCAATGCCGATAAAGTCACTGCCTCCACCGTCATAAGAAATAACATCTTGACCTGTTACTTGGGAATTAAAGCCAATTGAAGCGGATAGTTTGCTGCTGTTGTCATCGGGAAGATCCTTGGTGCGCATGCGAATTGCACCACCCGTTGTATCCCCTGGTAAATCAGGCGTGTAGCTTTTTTGAATTTCAATTCCGCCTAGTACACTCGCAGGAAACAGATCAAGAGGAACATCGCGACGCATTGGGTCTGTACTTGGCATGCCTAAACCGTTTAGCGTAGAAGAAATATAACGCCCTTGTAAGCCACGCACGACAGCATATTGTCCGCCAATCAATGAAACACCCGCCACACGCTTAAGCGCTGATGCCGCATTAGAGTCACCAAAGCGTGACATTTGCTCTGCACCGATGGCGTTAAGCACAGCACTGGAGTCTCGCTGCTGTGAAGTAGCCGTTGATGGAATATACGAACCCAATGCCACCACTTCTTCAATGGAGCTATCGCCGCTTAAGCTCATGTTAATGTTCATGGCTGTGGCGCTGTTGCCAAAAACACGAATGCCCTTAACATCACGATTACCATAAGACGGGTGAGCAATACGTAAATCGTATTCACCGCGTGGCAGTTCCAGTTCGTAATAGCCTTCGCCATCGGTTTGGGTAGCAACGTCAGAGCCTTCAATAGAAATACGAGCCCCTTCTACACCGCCACCGGTTTCATCGGATTCGATATAACCCGATACCTGGCCTAATACGGCGCCTTCTTGTTGGCCAGGGGTATACACACTGATATCAGGAACGGCTTCACCACCGATCATTTCTACTTTAATTTCAGCGTTTTGTTCGCTCGCGGCATCAAATTCAAACTCACCGGCCCACTGGCCAAATTCACTGAACTCAACCTGGTGGGTGCCGCCTTTTAAATCAAAACTCACCACGCCATTTTTACCAATGAGCTGACGCTCGCCATCCACGGTAATGGATAAAGTATCAACGGGTTTACCTTGTTCTGTTACATAAAATACGGCTTCACCTGCTAAGGCACCCGAAGCGCTGATGGCGGCAATCATGCCTGCCAGCAAATTACGTTTCATATCGTCTCCAACTATTCATAGGGTATTGATTCATTGGCGCTGACGATAATTCTGCTATGTGACAACCTTGTTACATGACATTTGAGTTGCAGTTAGGCTGCATTTTTATGGCTGAAATATGACACAAGGGAAAGTCTGCACCCCAGTGGTGGTAAGGGCTGCAAAGTTTGGAGCTGAGGGATGCTTGATATATGAATTTTTTATGACAATTTGTCTTATTAAGTCTAGTACGTATATACGATGGAAATTTAAGTTTATTTACGCCCATTTTTGCGTTGGGCTCGCCTTAAAACCCCGATGCCTTTAAAATGCCCCCCACATTCATGGCTCATCCGGTTACCGTGTCCGATTCTGTCAATATCATCGAAACCAAAGACATCACCCCCAGTAATATCACCCAAGAGAACAAGTGTGACTTTTGCTCGGCGCTTTGCTGCTCGTACATTACGCAAGAGATTGATGTGCCTCGTACGATGCATGCTTTCGATGTGCTGCTTTGGCAGGTGGCCCATAAGGGCATTCATGTATTTAAAGATGGCAATGGCTGGTATTTATTAAGCATGACCAAGTGTGAGTTTGTGATGCCCGATAACCGCTGTGGTATTTATGAAACACGCCCGATGATTTGCCGCGAGCACAGTAACAATGCCTGCGAGTTTGATGTACCTATTGATGAAGGCTGCGACCTTTACTTCCAAACATTTGAAGAGCTCGACAATTACTGCCGCAAGCGCTTCAAAACCTGGGATAAACGCTTAGAGAAATTTGAAGCCGAGCAAGCGAAAGAAAGGGCTAAAAACGCTCAATAGCCCATCGGCTATGAGCCGCCCGCTTGAATAGTTTGCACCATTAACATTAGGATTCGAACTCATCCCAGTATGGCGGACTGCCAAAATAGCCATCCATGAAGTCTAAGAATCGCCTCACTTTATTCGATAGCCATTGGCGGTTTGCATAAACCGCATACAAGCCCATCAACTGCGGCTCATCGTCTTTCAAAATCACCTGTAATTGCCCATTGGCGATGGCCTCTCCCACAATAAAGGTGGGCTGCAGCACAATACCCGCGCCGCCGATGGCCGCTTTCACTAGTACATCGCCATTATTTGAAACCATAGGACGCTTAGCGAGCCCTATGGATGGCGAGCCTTCAAAGAATGCATCTGCGGCATAGCTGTAGTGCAAATAATGGTGATTAGTCAACGCGTCCAGTGTTTTAGGTGTGCCATGTTTGGCCAAGTACGATGGCGCCGCACATCGCACCAAACGAACATCCGCTAAGCGTTTTGCCACCAAGGATGAGTTGGCTAGCTGACCAATGCGCAAGGCGATATCAAATCCATTCTCGACCAAATCTATTTTTTGATCACTCAGTTGCAAGTCCACCTGCACTTCTGGATAGCGTTGCTGAAACGCCCCTAACGCTGGTGCAAGGTGATGGATAGAAAATGACACCGGAGCAGAGATGCGCAGCACACCGGTAACGGTATCTTGCAAGGTGCCCAGCTGATTCTCCAGATCGCTCATATCCGACAAAATTTGCTGAGCCTGAAGGACACAGGTTGCGCCGGCCTCCGTGACGCTGACTTTTCGGGTCGTACGATGTAACAGCCGTGCTCCTAAATGCGTTTCAAGCTGCGACACATACTTACTCACCAGCTGGGTTGATATACCTAAGCGGTCTGCCGCTTTAGTAAAGGAGCCTTCACTAGTGACAGCCACAAAGGTACGCAATGCTTCAATTCTATCCATGACGAGCCCTAAAAAGATTATCAACAAAATATAGATAATATTACAACAACATGAGTATTTATCACCATTACCTGAATAGATAATATGATCTCAACGTAATGGCAAGCCCAAACGACTCACAAACACAGGACAAGATCATGAAAACACAAAACATCAAACAACTGCTATCAACCCAAGCAGGCTTAGCTGCACTGATCCTTCGCGTACCAGTTGGCATTATCTTAATCGCACATGGTGCTCAGAAACTGTTTGGCTGGTTTGGCGGTTATGGCTTAGAAGGCACAGGTCAATGGATGGCCAGCATCGGCTTAGAGCCTGGTTATTTAATGGCGCTTATGGCGGGCAGTGCCGAATTCTTTGGCGGTATCGCTTTAGTGTTAGGTCTGCTGACTCGCCCTGCCGCCTTGGTCGTCGCATTCACCATGGTAGTAGCCATTGTCACCACGCATTTGAGTAATGGCTTGT
Source organism: Bermanella sp. (assembly GCA_002683575.1). Lineage (GTDB taxonomy): Bacteria > Pseudomonadota > Gammaproteobacteria > Pseudomonadales > Oceanobacteraceae > Bermanella. The sequence goes on along the minus strand of NYTP01000105.1, from coordinate 1,199 downwards.
TCATGAGCAACAATGGTTATGAATACGCGCTGACACTACTGGCAGCCAGTCTTGCCTTAATGATACAAGGTGGCGGCTCGTTATCTGCTGATAAACAGCTCAGCTCTCGCCTTTAATTCACAGATTCAGCCCACATTAGTGGGCTTTTTTATAGGAGGTTCAGCATGCTAGTAAACGGTGTGTGGCAAGAAAACTGGCAGCCGGTTCAAGCAAAAGACAATGACGGGCGATTTATTCGTCAAACCTCGTCTTTTCGCCATTGGATTACCCCAGACGGTTCAGCTGGCCCAACAGGAAACAGCGGATTCAAAGCCGAGGCTGGGCGTTATCATTTATATGTGGCTTATATTTGCCCTTGGGCATCGCGAGCGTTAATGGTTCGTGAACTTAAACAACTACAAGATTTCATTAGTATCAGCGTGGTTGAGCCGATCTTAACGGATCAAGGCTGGCGCTTCGGAGATTTCCCCGGAGCCAATCAGGATACGTTAAATGGTGCTACGTATATGCATGAGCTATACAGCCAAGCGGACCCTGTTGTGAATGGCCGGGCAACGGTGCCGGTTCTTTGGGACAAGCATAAAAAGACCATCGTCAATAACGAATCAGCGGATATTGTGCGCATGTTGAATTCCGCATTTTCACACTTGGCACCTAGTAGCTTGGATTTATACCCTGCCCATTTGGCTGACGATATTGATGCGCTGAATAAAAACATCTACGAGCAACTGAATAACGGTGTTTACCAAGCGGGGTTTGCCAGTTCTCAAGCGGCCTATAACGAAGCTTATGACAAGGTCTTTCAGATGCTGGACGCTCTCGAAGAGACACTCAGTGATGGGCGAGCGTATTTATTAGGCGAACAGCTCACCGAAACGGATATCCGTACATTTGTCACCTTGGTACGTTTTGATGGGGCTTATCACGGTATTTTCAAATGCAACCGCAATACCTTAAGCTCGATGGAAAACCTGCAACGTTATATGACGCGCATTTACCAACTTGATGGCATCGCTGAGACGGTCAATATGCAGCATATCAAAGCGGGCTATTACTCGATTAAAGCCTTAAATCCCAGCGGCATTGTTCCTCAAGGGCCAGCTCTGTCTTGGTTAAATAAATAAGTGGATAAATAAGCCTCTAACCGGATAAGCAGGCAAACTATGCGAGCGGCTTGGGAAACGCTGACAACCTGTGGT
>NYTP01000104.1 GCA_002683575.1 Bermanella sp. | reverse complement strand
TTGCGCCATGAAGAGATTTCAATCTTCATTCCAAGGTCAGCCAAGATGCTGGTCATATTGGCAATAGTTTTCTCAAGAGGTAAATCTTTACCAAGAATAAAGGTTTGCTCGTCATCACCAAACTCACCCATCAACATGGCCTGGGCATCGGCGTCTAAACTTTTCACCGCTTCAATTTTAAATTCAGGCCCCGTTTGCACCACTTTTTTTACCGTACAGCGTTCGATGGAGCGTAAGATTCCGGTACGGTCTTTATCGGAAATGGTATCGGGCAGCTCCACCTGAATTTGAAAAATTTGGTTATAACGATCTTCCGGGTCAACAATATTGTTTTGCGACAGGCGAATGTCATCGGTTGGAATATCGCGAGCCGCGCAATACACTTTGACAAAATAGGCGGCACACAGAGCCGATGACGCTAAGAAGTAATCAAATGGCCCCGGCGCAGAGGCATCCCCTTTATAACGAATCGGCTGATCCGCAATCACTGTGTAATCATCAAACTTGGCTTCAAGTCTGAGGTTATCGAGAAAATTGACTTTAATTTCCATTGCGCTGGCCACCGTAAACTGTCACTGATGCGTATTAACCTTAGCTCGTGTAAGGATGAACACCCATCTAAAACGAATTGATTTGATTGGCGGCAATTATCGAGGTTTTAGCGGCAATAGTCTTGGTAAGTTATGTAAATGGTGTAAATACCGCCTTAAGATCAGTATATGTATGCCATTTTACTCGGCTTTGTTTCCAAGCCTTTATTGATAGTGGGCACCGGCTCACTCAGCACCTTAGTAATAATTTGGACTTTACGACCAATAGGGCCCGTATCAGGGTGCGCAGCAAAATCCGCATTCTCAGTCAGGGCCCTGTGATGGCAAACTAACACTACTGCCAATCTGGCTCGTGTATGCATTTCAAATAGGCACAAAAAAGCCGCTAACACACAGCGGCTTATTGGTATAACCGAGCCCAAACGCGCTTAAGAGTTATCCTCTTTCACACGCCCAAACAACAACACCATGACAATGCCTACAAATACCATGGCCGCACCAACGGGCTGGGTCCAGGCCCAAGTATGTACTTGGCGCATTAAAATGGTACCTAACACGATGAAAGTAAAACCGATCCACCATTTAAAGGGCTTTTTAAACCAGTTAAGTAATTCCATATTTTTTGTCCGCCGCTGCGGCCTCCTACAAAACCTGAGAGGTGAAATTAAACTGCTTATCAAGCACAGCTTTCAACTGGTCACCACTCTCTAATGGCCCAACGCCCGCAGGTGTACCCGTTAAAATTACATCACCTGGCTGCAAGGTAAAAATAGTGCTCATGTAAGCGATAAGGTGGGGAATTGAAGTGATCATCTGTGTGCTATTGCCACTTTGCTTTTGCTCACCGTTTTTAAATAATTCAATGGCAATGTGTTCTTTATTCGATAAAGCAGAAATGGGTAGCCATTTACCCAGCGGACAAGCGCCGTCAAAGCCTTTAGCGATTTCCCATGGGTGAGATTTTTCTTTTAGTTTGCTTTGCACATCACGCAGAGTGAGATCCAACGCTACGCTTGCATGGCTGATATATTGCCAAGCGGTATCCGCTGAAATGCTTTTTGCTTCTTTACAGACCAATACAGCAATCTCGGCTTCATGATGCACACTGCCTTGATCTTGTGGAATGGCAAACCCATTTTCTAAACTCACCACAGAGGTGGCTGGCTTAATAAATAAGATGGGCGCATCAGGGATTTCATTACCTAGCTCTTTGGCATGCTCGGCATAGTTACGACCAACACATACGACTTTGCCCAGTGGTAAATCTAAGGTTTGGTTTTGTTGGGTTTGGTGTTGGTACATAGTGAGAAGTCTGGCTATTGAGGTCAGGCTTCAAGCGCCCAACATAATACGAAGTGATGAATGTAGGCGTCGAGACTTGCTCGACCCCTACATTTTTGTAAAGCGAGTTAACTAAGCGTCGATAACTTTACCAGGGTTCATCACATTCTTCGGATCAAATACCGCTTTCATAGCGCGCATGTAATCAATTTCAACGGCGCTGCGGGTATATTCAAGGTATGGCTTTTTGGTCATGCCCACACCGTGTTCAGCCGAAACAGAGCCTTGGTATTTTTCAACAATTTCAAATACCCAGGTACTCACCTTGGCGCATTTTTCAAAGAATTCTTCTTTGGCCAGTGCGTCAGGTTTTAAAATATTTAAGTGCAGGTTGCCGTCACCAATATGCCCAAACCAGATGATTTCAAAGTCAGGGTATTCTTTATTTACCACTTCTTCGATTTCATTTAAGAACGGCGGCACTTTTGATACCACAACTGAGATGTCGTTTTTATAAGGTGTCCATTCGGCGATGGTTTCAGAAATATCTTCACGCAGGCGCCATAGGTTTTTCGCTTGAGTCTCGCTTTGTGAGATCACGCCATCGATCACCCAACCCTCTTCCATGCAGTGTTCAAACAACTCCATGGCCACATCCATATCGGCATCGCTTAGGGCTTCGAACTCGATGAGAGCGTAGTACTGCGCTTCTGTTTCAAATGGCGCAGGTACATCGCCACGGGCAATGACCTTACTCATGGCCTTGTGTGAGAAGAATTCAAATGCAGTTAAATCCATTCTGCCTTGATAAGCATGTAATACATGCATGATGGCATCCAGCTCAGGCACACCCAATACCAATACATTAAGGTTTTTAGGGGTTCGGGTTAAGCGCATGGTGGCTTCTGTGACGATACCCAGTGTGCCTTCACCACCGATGAACAATTGGCGCAGGTCGTAACCGGTGTTGTTTTTCACAAGGTCTTTGTTTAGCTCAAGAATGTCACCTTTACCGGTAACCACTTTCATTCCAGCAACCCAGTCACGGGTCATGCCGTATTTGATGACTTTAATGCCGCCAGCGTTGGTACCGATGTTACCGCCAATTTGACTGGAGCCCGCAGAGGCAAAATCCACCGGGTAGTAAAGGTCTTGCTCTTCTGCAAATACTTGTAGCTGCTCGGTGATCACACCAGCACCACAACGCACAGTGCGGTCGGTTAGGCTGAAGTCACTGATGGTATTCATGTAATCAAGCGCCACAACCACTTCGCCGTTGGCAGCCACTGCACCCGCACTCAACCCCGTGCGACCACCGGATGGCACGATGGCAAATTCTAATTCGTTGGCGGCTTTTACAATGTCAGCCACTTGTTCAGTGGTGCGCGGAAAGGCGATTGCGAGAGGTTTTGGGGCGTAGATTTTGGTCCAATCTTTACCGAAGGTCTCTAATGAGTCGGCATCGGTCTTGACTTTATCGTCACCAAGAATGGTCTGAAGGCGGCTAATTACGGCGTTTTGGCTCATGTGGTTACCCTAAAATACAGTCTTTAAAGCAGCATGGTTGGCTATATGAGCCATTTGCAACAGTTGTTGCATACATTTCCGTGCCGCTGGGGCTTCATTCAAAGTGGATTATGATACCATACGCGCCTTAATTTATACTCATGTTTTACACGACCCATACTGGCAGGGCTTCGCACCCTTAAGACCACTATTCGTCCAGCATAAAACGCTTTAACGTTAATAAGGCTCAAACCATGACAGATACATCTTTAGATAAAAGCAAAATCCGCATTCTGTTATTAGAAGGCGTTCACCAAACGGCCCTAGACACTTTGACGTCTGCTGGATACACCAACATCGACTACGTCAAAACCGCACTTACCGGCGATGCATTGAAAGAAAAAATCAAAGATGCACACTTTGTGGGTATCCGTTCACGCACTCAGTTGACTGAAGATGTGTTTGAAGCGGCAGAAAAATTGATTGGTGTGGGTTGTTTCTGCATTGGTACCAACCAGGTTGATCTAACAGCGGCTGCCAAACGCGGTATCCCTGTATTTAACGCCCCTTATTCAAATACCCGCTCTGTTGCTGAGTTGGTTCTGGGTGAAGCCATTCTTATGCTTCGTGGTATTCCTGAGAAAAACGCCGCGTGTCACCGTGGCGGCTGGATCAAATCTGCAGAAGGCAGCTACGAGATCCGTGGCAAAAACCTTGGCATCGTCGGTTACGGCAGCATCGGTACTCAGCTATCTGTATTGGCTGAAGGCCTTGGCATGAAGGTTTATTTCTACGACGTGATCACCAAGCTACCTCTAGGTAACGCGACGCAAGTTGAAACAATGGATGAGCTACTGGCCATGTCTGACATTGTTTCTTTGCACGTGCCTGAAACCGGTGATACCAAAGACATGATGGGCGCTGAAGAGTTCGCTAAAATGAAAAAAGGCGGCCTATTCATCAACGCCGCACGCGGAACCGTTGTGGATATCCCAGCACTAGCGGACGCACTGAAAAGTGGTCACCTGGGTGGTGCAGCGGTTGACGTATTCCCGAAAGAGCCTAAAGGCAACGATGACGAGTTTGTAACTGAACTACGTGGTCTAGACAACGTGATTCTTACGCCGCACATTGGTGGTTCAACACAAGAAGCGCAAGCCAACATTGGTAAAGAAGTGGGCGAGAAAATTGCCACTTACTCTGATACCGGCGCCACACTATCTGCGGTTAACTTCCCTGAAGTATCATTGCCACAACATGGTGATTTCCACCGTATTCTTCACATCCATGAAAATGTACCGGGTGTACTGAATAAAATTAACACCATCTTTGCTGAGAACAACATCAACATTCTTGGTCAGTTCTTACAAACAACGGCCGATATCGGTTATGTGGTTGTGGACGTTGACGCCTCAGCTGGTGAGCTAGCCCTTGAGAAAGTATTAGAAGTTGAAGGCACCATCCGTGCTCGTATTCTTTACTAATACACACGTTAGATAGCAGCTACCCGTTGGCTGTATGCTCTTGCAAAAAAAACCGCCGGTAGCGATACCTGCGGTTTTTTGTTTATATGGGGCTCTCTATCTGAGATGAACATCTGATGAAACTGCACATTAAAAATATGGTTTGCCAACGCTGTATTCTGGCGGTGGAAAACACCCTGCATCAACTGGATATTCCCTTTACTCAGGTGCAGCTAGGTGTGATTGATTTCGCTGAACCGTTTATTGATAACCAACCTGCATCTTTTAGCAAACTAAACCAAGCACTTGAGACACTGGGCTTTGAAATACTCAACAGCAAACAAAGCCAGATGATTGAGTCGATTAAACGTATTTGCCTGACACATATTAGCGCGCCTAATCACAAGACACTCAAATTATCAGAGCGCATCAGTGACGCATTGCATTTAGATTACTCTCATCTCAGCCAAGTCTTCTCAGCAGTAGAGGGCCTGACGATTGAGCAATACTTCATTACCCAGCGTATCGAGAAGGTAAAAGAGTTATTAGTCTATGATGAAAAAAGTCTCAGTGAGATCGCGTTTGATTTAGGCTTTAGTAGCGTTGCCCATTTAAGCAGTCAATTTAAAAAAGTCACCGGCATGACCCTCACCCAATTTCGAGCCTTAAAAACGCCCGAACATCGTCGCCCGCTAGACAAACTGTAAATTCTATAACACCCCGCCATAATCCTATAACGCACCACTGATGCTAAAGCGCTAACCTATGCTTAAAGATCGGAGGTCGCTATGAGTCAATTCTGGAAAAACAAAACAAACTGGATTAAAAGCGCACACAATACCAAGTGGTGTTTGATCGGCTGTGCCATCGGTGACTTTGGCACCATTGCGTATTTTCAATTCACCTCTCATGAGCTTTCTGTGCTCACCGTGATGTTGTTAGCCATGATGAACGGGCTGCTCACCAGCATCATGCTGGAGACCATTATTTTATTACGTGATGGGTTTGATGTTAAACACGCACTTAAAACCGCACTTGGGATGAGTTTTATTTCAATGCTGGCTATGGAAATTGCCATGAACACCACGGATTATATACTCACAGGCGGCGCCATACTCACCTGGTGGGTGATCCCCATTGCCTTATTAGCAGGGTTTTTAACACCTTGGCCTTATAACTATTGGCGCTTGGAAAAGTATAAGAAGTCGTGTCATTGAATTAAGCGATAGCGCTCTATTTATAAGATGGATTATTGATACTGGTGGGAGGGCGCTTACGCGCGATTAAGTCTAAAAGACTGCAAAAGATGATCGCGCGCAAGCGCACTCCCACAAATGCAACTTATTAGCTACAACCATTGCGCCGTTACCGAAGAAGCTGAGACAAGGCGAAATACATTTTCAGAGCGGGAGTTTAGTAGGCTAAATGACTAATCTGGAAATGTATTTCAACGCAGTATCAGCGATACAGGTAGGCTCAATTAAAAATCAACACCTTTGCGCGCTTTAATACCTGCTTTGTAAGCATGCTTGATATCTTTTACTTCGGATACGGTATCCGATAACGCTTGCAACGCACTGCCGCCACCACGTCCGGTGACCACGACACTTTGGTGCGCTGGGCGGTTTTTGATGGCATCTAAAATTTTTGCTTCATCTAAATACTTATAACCAATCATATAAGTCAATTCATCGAGTAAAACTAAATCATAACGGGCGTCTTTTAACATACGCTCGGCCACAGCCCAGGTCTCTTCGGCGGCCTTAATGTCACCGCTTTTATCTTGGGTATTCCAAGTAAAACCTGTGCCCATTTGATAAAAGTCTTGCGCTTCAAAGTTAGGTAATAGCGGGCCTTTTTCTTTTAAGAAGATTTCTTCACCACTTAACTGTTGCCCTTTAATAAATTGCACCACACCCACTTTATGATCATAGCCAAGAGCACGTAATACCATACCAAAACCAGAGCTACTTTTACCTTTACCGTTTCCGGTTAACACAATCACCACACCGCGCTCGATGTCCGCCTTGGCTATACTGGCATCTACTTTTTCTTTTTGCTTTTGCATTTTCTCTTTATGCTTTTGCTCTTGATCAGTCATGCTGGCTCCTGTTTTTTACGGTGTGAATGGCACGGGCTTCATCTAATACATCGCATACGGCTTGCATACCCTGTAAAATTCGTCCCGAAAAGCGATGTACAATATCGCCATTAATAAAATGTATTTGTTTATTTTTGACCGCAGGAATTTCAGGCCATGGCGCCCACTTATCACCTGCTTCAATTTTATTGCCGTGCTGCGAAGGAATGAGAATAACCTGAGGCTTAGCCAATAAAACCGTCTCAATACTCACTTGTGGATAATCCAGCGATGCATCATCAAATACATTCACGCCACCACACCCGGTAATCAATTCGTTAATCCATGAACCCGCTGCCATAGCGCGTAATGGCTCACTCCATAATTGATAAAACACACTGACCTTACTCTTGTGCTGACTATCCCTGCGTAATTTAGCCAGGGTTTGATTAAATGCCAGTGCAGCCTTTTGGGCTTTTTCTACTAAGCCAAGCTTATTGCCTAAGGACAGCATTTCCTTAGGAATATCATCAAGCTTTTTCGTGATGCTTAAATACACAGGTAATCCTAGAGCTTGCATTTGTTCGATATCTTGGTCTTTATTTCCGCCCTTCCAAGCAATGATTAAATCCGGCTTTAATTCAAGTACTCTCTCAATTTGAATCCCTGAATAGCCACCAATGCGAGGAATGTTCTTTGCCGCCTCGGGGTAGTCGGCATACTCGGTGGTGCCCACAATACGATCACCCGCCCCTAGCATATAAACCAGTTCAACCGCATGGGGAGCCAGTGCGATAATACGTTGCGCTCCTGATTCGCTCTGAGCCTGACTGATACCGGATACACTTAATAAGGCCAGCATTAACGTACTGGCTTTAACTAAGCTGAGCCAACTTGGCTTAAGCGTCCACATGGGTCGTTTCCTTTTTTAATATACTGGCGACTTGTTTCAAACCTTGCTCCAAACGCTGCCAGTCTTGTGAACGGTCATTTGGCAAACCTATGCGAATGCCACACTGATGATCAAGTAAGCGCGTATAGATACCTTGTTCACACAGTTGATGATGACATTCGAGTGTCATATTTTTTGACTCACATAACACCGTAACAAAAAAATCCGTTTGTAAAATTCGCCATGCATCGCCCCCTTGTCCGCCCAATACTTGCTCACATAATTCGGCCAGTTTATTCGCTTGTTGTTGTAATCGTAATCGTGTTTGTTGAATCCAAACCGTATCTTGTAGCGCGTGCTTGGCAATAAATCGTGCAGGGTGGCTTAACGCCCAAGGAGGAAGTAAAGAATTTAAATGCGTCAAAATAGAATCACAGGCAATCACACTGCCGACACGCAAACCAGCAAGGCCAAAAAATTTTCCAAGTGAGCGCAGTACAATTGTATTTTCTTCGTTCTCACCAGTCACACTGTTGCAGGGCCGTGTATCCAAAAACGCCTCATCAACGATGAGCCAAGCGGAGTGTTGCTGCAATTGCTGTGCAATATTTAATACCGTATCTTTTGATAGTAAATGTGTGCTGGGGTTATTGGGGTTAATCAATACACACACGTCGCATGTTTTTAGTTGCGCCGCACTTGGCGTGCCAGAATAAAACTCGGCCATGACACCCGATGCCAACCAGGCCTGTTGGTGCTCGCTGTAACCTAGCTGTGGCAATAAGACTTTATTAATACTGGGACGGTGCTTTAACAAAACCTGAGGTAAATTCTGAATGGCCCAGCTGGAACCTGGCACCATTAATAATGCATCGCTACCATAGTAGTCACTGGCCGCTTGTTGCAACCCATCATCATCATGGGGTAAATCACGCAGTACGTTGTCAGGCACATCCGATTTAAAGTAGCCACCTGGGTTAATGCCAGTGCTAAGGTCTAACCACAAAGCCTGTGAAATGCCATAGTGCTGAGTATAAACATTCAGCTGCCCACCGTGTTGTGGATGCTTAAGAACGGAAGGCTTCATTCTGGGCCTCTCATGAATCGATCCATGAGCGCTTACGCAACACGAATAAAAAGAACACGCTACCTATGGCCGCGGTGATCACACCAATGGGTAACTCATTATTAGCGACCAATGAACGCGCCAACACATCGACCCACACCATGAATACACCACCGAACATGACACAAGCCAATAACACGTACTGCTGATGACGATGTAATAAACGACGCACTATATGGGGAATCATTAAACCGACAAAACCGATACCGCCGGTATTCGCCACCAGGGTGGCGGTTAATAATGAACTAAGCAGCAACATGCCCATGCGTAAGCGGGTGACATTTACCCCGAGAGTTTTAGCCGTTTCATCTCCCGCTAATACCGCTTTTAATGCACGCGAATAACCTAAAAATAAAATTAGACAACCAATAATCACCACACTAGGCACGAATAAATTATCCCAGTTGGCACGAGTAAAACTGCCTAGGGTCCAAAATAATAATGAAGCGGCCGCCTCAGGGTCTGAGGCATATAACACCAAGCTCGTACCGGCACTGAACATAAACGATGCAGCGACACCGGCAAGTAACATGCGCTCAATTTGCACACCTCGGCCCGCCAAGCTTAAAACAATGAATACAGAAAATGCCGCACCAATGAATGCCCCCGTCGTAATGCTCATTTGACCCGCCGCCCAGCCAGCACTTCCACCAATTGATGCAATGACCAATACCGCGCCGAACGATGCACCTGATGCAATACCAAATAAATAAGGGTCTGCTAAAGGATTACGCGTCACCGTTTGTAAAACGGCACCGGCCAAAGACAAACCGGCACCGGTTAAAAACGCGAGAATAAAACGAGGGAAGCGTAGCTCAAGAATAATACGCTGCTTGATATCCGACACATGGGTTTCCCCACCGAACAAATTAAATATAACCGACAACACATCGCCACTGGAAATATTCGCAGCCCCAAAGCTCACTGCCATCACAGCGCTAAGCACAACCACGCACACAGCTATAAGGCTGTAACTGAATAATTTAATCATGATATTGATACGTAATTCTTGGGTGACCGTTAATCGGATGTTTATCCACAATGGCTTTTGTTCTAAACACATCATCGATCAAGGTTTGGGTTAATACGTCACTGGGTGCGCCGCTGGCCACAAGCTTGCCTTTATCCAACACCAATAAATAATCACAAAAAGCGGCGGCTAGATTTAAATCATGGAACGACGCTAAAATGGTTTTTTGTAACGTTTTCACTTTCATCATCATGTCGGTTTGATAATGCACATCTAAATGATTGGTGGGTTCGTCCATGATGAGCAGTTCTGTATTTTGCACCAACGCACGGGCCAACATGACACGCTGTTTTTCACCACCGGATAACAACTGGAACGGTTTATTTTGCAAAGACGTAATATCCACCTGCGCCATGACCGTTTTCATGTGTGCCAGATCTTGCTCGTCATCCCATTGAAAGAGTTTTTTATGGGGAGTTAATCCTTGCGACACCACATCACGCACCATTAAACCAAGATGATCGCTGTGCTCTTGTAAAATAACCGACATGTTTTTTGCATTTTGATTGGCAGATAACTGCCACACATCTTGCTGTTCAAATAATACCTTGCCAGAGCTGGGTGCATTGACCCGATACAGACAACGCATCAAGCTGGACTTACCAGCCCCATTCGGCCCGATCAAACCCACAAACTGGCCTTTGTTAATGACAAAGCTCACATCATCAACAATCGCTTTATCGCCCACTTGCCAGCGCACATTGTGCGTTTCTAATAAAGCCACTGTAAAACACCTATGACACATAAAATGAAAACCAAAACATAGGTGCTTTGATACATTAAACCAATTGCACGCTGAATATGCTGAGCCGATGGCTCGTTACCTATACCTAACCAAGGGCGCGTTTTTAATACACCATGATAAGGAGCCGGGCCGCCTAAGCGAGTATTCAAAACAAACGCCCCCGCCGCCATTACTGGCCCTGCGTTTGGACTGTACCAGTTACGCGCCCAGTGGTAGATTTTTTCACAGCCTATGATTCGCCCTCGACTCAAACCCACCAGAATAAACAATCCTACTGTGAGCCTAGCACTCAACCAGCCCAATACATCGTCGACTCGCGCACTGCACTTTCCAAAATATTCATACCGGCTAGTTTGATACCCCCACATGGCATCCAATGTATTGGCTAAACGAAACAATAAAACACCAGCAGCCCCAAACAATAAAAACCAAACAATAGGAGCAATGACTGCATCATGAGTATTTTCGGTAAGGGTTTCCACGGTGGCCGAACTGATTTGTGCTGAGTTTAAATCTTGGGTATCACGACTCACAATTCGCCCTAGTTGTAAGCGGGCATCCTGAAGATTGCCTTGTGCAAGTGGCTCACTCACAGCATGAGCATGCTCGGCTAAACTGCGAGCACCGATGGATAAATACAGCACCACCACACTTATTAATACTTGGGCCACATAAGGTAAAACGCTCACAATACCCACTAGGATAATAAGCGGAACTAGTACCGACACACACCAAGCCAGCACACCTTGTAAAAACATACGCCCATTACCCGTATGTTTTGAAGAATAAAAGATACGCTCAACCCATCCAGCATATCGACCAAACCCAACTAGCGGATGAAAACGCGCAGGCTCACCAAATAGCTTATCTAGGCATAAGGCGCAGACCACAACCAAACTGGATTCAAATACTGGATTAAACGTGATCATCTTGATGGTGCATGGTTTTCCCTGAGTTAAACACAGGAATACAGCAGCAGATGAAAAAGGCACAGGAAACCCCTGTGGAAAGATCATTGCCAGGTATTCCCGCCCGGTGAGTACAGTGCTATTTCAGGTATCTGACTTAGGCTTGAAACAGCCCTTACAGTTGCGGGTACAGTTACGGATTTGTCGGACGAATCATCGCCAACGCACCGTATTCCCTGATGATGCTTTAAATGCATCACATAACATGTGGCGCTTTTATACGCCGTTTTGCGCCGCTTGGCAAGGCAGCTAGTGCTCTAGCAACCGTGTTTCAGGCTGGCCCGGACGGTAGCGTCGTGTTACTTGCCCAGCTAAATCTTGCAACGCAAAGGGCACCAAACGCAGTTGCTCATCAACAAACATTTCCATTTGATCATTAAAGTGCGATGAGTTTTCATCCTGTGTGGCGGAGCCATACTGATGAACCGCTTCACTATAGACTGCGCCATTTTTATCCCATGAAACAAACATCATATAACCATCACCCGCTCGATTCTCAGCCTGCCCTTGATCATTCAGCGCTTTGCCATAAACCGCACGTAACGTATCAGGGCCGCCACTGATGGCTAAATTTTTATCACCATGAATCAAACGAAACACCTCGCCATAGGCCACATTGATCGAACCATGATATTTGATCAAATCCGCTACGGCTTGTTTAAAGTGCTGTGTAATGAGCGCTGACTTAACCTGCTCACCGTTGGCCTTTTGAATAGGCTCTATCGTTAAAACAGCCAACGCCGCAATAGAATTATTTTTATCGGTTTTAAGGTTCCAGTTTTTTAATTGCTGCAGCGCCTGTTGTTCTTGTGTATTCAATTCTTCAGTATTGATGTTTGTTAGCCAGGTATTCAATGTTTGTATTTGATGGCTTTTTGGGTGATAGGCATTATCGAATTTAATGTGTTTAAGTTTAGTTAACGAAATACGGTTTTCTTTTTTTGCCAGTGTTTCAATTTGTAATGCACGACTGGTTACAAACGTTTCGATCCCCATAGAAGCAGGATAGTCATCAGGCTTTGCATCATCGTCACCATCGGTTGACATAAAAGGAGGGTTATTGGCGTTATAAACAAAACCACTTTTTGGATTAACCGTTTTTGGCATCATTGTAAAATCTCGATAGCCTTGCCAAATTAATTCGGAGCGATCACCAGGTAATACTTTTTTCCAGTCCCAGCCTTCAATGCGCTTAGGAAATTTTGCATTGTAATAGTGGGCAATATTGCCCTCTTTATCGGCGTATACATAATTAATACTGGGCATTGCATTCATAGCTAATACATTTTCGAATTCTTTTTGGTTACGCGCTTTATTCATGTCGTACATAAATTCCAATGTGCGTACTTCTTCCATGCCTGCCCAGCGTGCGGCATACCAGCCATGTTCGGTTTCCATAACAGGGCCGTGTTGCGATATTTTTATATCCTTAGTAAACGTCCAACGAAGCGGGCCAAATAAGGTTACCAACATCGACGCGGTTTTATGCTCAAATGTTTGCCACTGACCATCTAATAAATATTCATTGTCGTTTTCAGGATTAATTTTAAGTTTATAAAAATCGACTAAGTCGGGTTTATTGACTGTATTAGACCAACCCAGATGTTCGTTATGTCCATGAATAATCACTGGCGCACCAGGAAATGTGGAACCCACTATATTCCAACCGTCTTCACTATGAAGTCGTGCTTCATACCAAGCAACAGGGCCGGTAAGCGGCTGGTGACTATTTACCAACAAATGAGTTGAACCCTCTTCACTTCGATTCGGTGCAATGGCAATGCCTTGGCTGCCTATGGGCAAGTTTTGAGCGGGGATTATCGTTAAGGCATCTTGTTGGCTTTTTGCAATTTCATGGGGCTCATCCGGGTCCACTAAATGACCAAGGGCTTTATCAAAGCCATAAAACATTGGGGTTTTAAATGTAAAACCAGCAATTAAATCTTTTGCCGTAACAGGCAATAAATAGCGGCTTACTTTTTGCGGGTTTTGTGCGGCATATACATTCACGCCATCGGCATAGGCTTGTGCTATTTGTTTAATATGGGCGGGGACTTTTGCATCATAATATTTATCCACTGCATCCCAGACACCCATATATTGCACAACAAAATCGGTTTTAGCCGCTTTAGGCCCGATCTGCGCAGCAAGGGTGCCACGTGTCGCAAGCACAACCCCTTGTAAGGTTGCAAAATCATCTTCGCTTTGTGCGTAACCTAAACCGAAAGCGGTATCCATATCACGCTTGCCATAAACATGGGGAGTACCCCAATCATCACGCAGGATTTCAACATCATACTCATTGGCTTTCGATTTTAACGGGGTTAAATCAGGCAAACTTGGCAAGGTCAAATACGCAGCAACAAATGTCACACTGACCATGGCAAGCACTAAAAAGAGGATCTTTTTGAACAGTTTCATAGGAATGGCTTTTTTATTATTTATAACCGCATTTCACCATATATTTGAAATAAAAGGAGTGGGCAATTGGGCCATTTTCATTAGCCATAAAAAAACCCAAATACTGGTTAGTATTTGGGTTTTTTTCATTGCTGCATGTGCAGCAAACTGACGACCGTCTTAGATGTCTGAGATAGACTTAAGCGGGTAGTTAGCAGGCATAGGCAAAGATGCCACGCCAGTATCAACAGCCGCTTGTGCCACTGCATTTGATACGATACCTAAAAGGCGAGAGTCAGTAGCTTTAGGAATAATGTAGTCTTTACCAAATTCCATAGAGTCAACGCCGTAAGCCGTTAACACTTCTTGTGTAACCGGCTCTTTCGCTAGGTCAGCAATGGCGTGCGCCGCTGCTAGTTTCATTTCTTCGTTGATGGCCGTTGAACGAACGTCAAGTGCACCACGGAAAATGAACGGGAAACCCAGTACGTTGTTTACTTGGTTCGGGTAATCCGAACGGCCTGTCGACATGATCAAATCATCACGAGTTGCCATGGCAAGTTCTGGTGAGATTTCTGGATCAGGGTTAGAACATGCAAATACGATTGGGTTTGGCGCCATTTTCTTAAGTAGCTCAGGAGCTAAAAGATCAGGACCAGAAAGACCCAAGAAGATGTCAGCACCGTCCATTGCATCTTCTAATGTACGCTTGTCAGTATCAACAGCAAACATGGCTTTATATTGGTTAAGATCATCACGACCAGTGTGAATCACACCTTTGCGGTCAAGCATGAAGATGTTTTGTGGCTGCATACCCGCGCTGATTAACAGCTTAGAGCACGAGATCGCCGCAGCGCCAGCACCTAGAACAACCATGCTTGCGTCTTCAATTTTTTTGCCTTGAATTTCAAGGGCATTCAACACACCCGCAACGGTTACAATCGCAGTACCGTGTTGGTCATCATGGAAAACGGGAATGTTACATTGCTCTTTAAGAACACGTTCAATTTCAAAACACTCAGGTGCTTTAATGTCTTCAAGGTTAATACCACCAAAGGTATTCGCAATGCGACGAACCGTATCAATAAAGGCTTGTGGGCTTTCAGATTCAACTTCGATATCAATTGAGTCAATACCTGCAAAGCGCTTGAATAATAGTGACTTGCCTTCCATAACTGGCTTAGACGCTAAAGGTCCTAGGTTACCTAGACCTAAAATCGCAGTACCGTCAGTGATAACCGCTACAAGGTTACCTTTTGCAGTGTACTTGTATGCATTTTCTGGATCTTCAGCGATGGCCTTTACAGGCTCAGCCACACCAGGGCTATATGCTAAAGAAAGGTCACGTGACGTTTGCGCAGGAGTAGAAAGCTCTACGCTGATTTTCCCAGGTTTCGGGAACTGATGGTAATCTAATGCGTCTTGTTTAAAATCAGACATTCTGACAAATTCCGTTAGTTAGTTTTCACCAACCTGGGGCCAACCAGGCCGCTCGCCTGAAGCGATGGCCGAACATTATTACGCAAAAATTAAACACTTCATACCCCATAGAGCATTTATTCAGCTTAGATTTTGATTAAGTTTTAAACTTTTTTGACGAAAGCATCAGCCATGTTGATGTGTATCAGGATATGACAGGCATAAAAAAAGGCGCTCAATGAGCGCCTTTTTTGGGGAGACCGCAGTCTCCACGTTTGAGTATCGATGCTATTACTTAGCACGACCACCGAAACGTTTCTTGAAGCGATCGATACGACCACCTGTATCCATTGTTTTCTGCTTACCAGTGTAGAATGGGTGACACTGAGAACATACGTCTAAGTGCATAGTACCTGGTTTAGTAGAATTCGTTTTTACTACGTTACCGCAAGAACAAGTTGCTTCTAGCGCTTCGTAAGTAGGGTGAATACCTTCTCTCATAATGACCTCGTTTTCCTATGCCGCCACTTATTCTCTATCATTCCCCGTACCTAGAGTGGGGAGCGTTGAGCCTCAATAAGCACCGCTGGACTAGATTAATTACAGACCTCTAGGGTGCGCGCATCATACCAGAGCCCCACCCCCCTTGCATGCACTTTTTATAACCAAGTATAAGTGCTTGAGCCTATTGGTTTTTTCGGCTTTGGGGCCTATGACATAAGGCTTAGCGTGATACACTGAGGCCAACTTCTACCTAATAATAGTCAGAGTATTCATGTCTGCGCCATTTTATCTGAGTGTCGCCATTGCCGCCCCTTTGAATCGTAGCTTCGACTACTTGCCAGAGCCCGGCTGTGACATGAGCCATTATCAAACCGGTTTACGTGTCAGTGTGCCCTTTGGCCCGCGCTCCTTGGTAGGCATTATTGTGGACATTCGCAGCCAGCCGCAAAGCGAGGGCCACAAGCTCAAGGCCATCCAAAACCGCATTGACCATAAACCATTATTAAGCAAAGACATCTATGACATTGGTTTATGGCTTAACCAGTATTACCACCAGCCCATAGGTGAGTGTTTACATACCGTCTTACCCGTATTATTGCGTAAAGGCCAAGCCGCTGAACCCAGCTGCGAAGCGGTTTATCAATTAATAGAAACCGCCAACGAAGAAGCCATTTCAGCACTTAAGCGAGCCCCCAGGCAACAAGCTCTATATGAGCACATTCAAAAAAATGGCCGCGCCCTACACAAAGACTTAACTGCCGCCGGCTTCACCAGCGCCATCATTAACGCCGTCAAAGACAAAGGCCTGATCAGCGAGCGCCAACAACCCAGCTTCAACGCCATTAATGGTCAGGCCACACAAGCTGCTTTAACCCTCAATGATGAACAGCATACTGCCGTCACCACTGTTACCAACAGCCAAGGGTTTCAGCCATACTTATTGGACGGTGTGACCGGCTCTGGCAAAACCGAGGTTTACCTGCAAAGCATTGCCCCATATATAGAAGCAGGAAGACAAGTACTGATACTCGTACCTGAAATAGGTCTCACCCCGCAGATGATTCAGCGCTTTGCTCAGCGCTTTGATGCCGACATTCTTTTACTGCATAGCGCCCTCAATGACCGTGAGCGCTTAAACGCTTGGATCATGGCAGCCACGCACACAGCAAACGATCGAGCGCAAATCATCATCGGCACCCGCAGCGCCGTGTTCACCCCTGCACCCAACTTGGCCATGATGATCATCGACGAAGAGCACGATGCCAGCTTTAAGCAACAAGATGGCATTCGCTATCATGGTCGTGATGTGGCCGTGATGCGCGCTAAATTATTGGATATCCCCATCGTATTAGGCAGCGCCACCCCAAGTCTTGATAGCCTGCAAAACGCATTAAGTAATAAATACCAGCATCTGGTTCTGCGCCAACGAGCCGGTGACGCCATCGATGCAAAGCTGCATATATTTAATATGAAAAAACGCGCGGTTAATCATGGCCTCGCCGACGAGCTGCTCACTGAGATTCAAAACACATTAGATAAACAACAACAGGTTTTGGTGTTCATTAACCGCCGCGGCTTTGCGCCAACCTTATATTGCCCCGACTGCGGCTGGATCGCGGAATGCAAACGCTGCGACGCCAAGATGACGCTGCACCAAAAGCCGCCCCACTTACATTGTCATCACTGTGATAATAAAAGTGCCCTGCCAAGGCAATGCCCAGAATGTTTGAGTAATCAAATTCACCCAATGGGCGTGGGCACCGAACGTTTAGAAAGCCACTTAAGTGCACAGTTTAATCAAGTACCTGTGATACGTATTGACCGCGATAGCACATCAAAAAAAGATTCCATGGAAGCTCTGCTTGAGCCCGTGCATAAAGGCGAGCCTTGCATTTTAATTGGCACGCAAATGCTAGCCAAAGGCCATCACTTTCCAAAAGTGACCTTAGTAATAATGGTGAACATTGATAGCGGTTTTTTCAGTGCTGACTTTCGCGCCATGGAAAAAACCGCCCAACTGGTATTACAAGTATCCGGCCGTGCTGGGCGCGAAAAAGATCAAGGCCGCGCTTATTTGCAAACGGAGTTTGCTGATCACCCACTATTGCATTTATTAACCGAAGAAAATTACCACGCACTTTCGTTAGCACTTTTAGAAGAGCGCAAACAACAGCACTTACCGCCTTATGGCTTTCAAGCCCTAGTGCGCGCTGACAGCCCCAACCCAAAAGAAGCCGAGCAGTTTTTGCATCGCGTGCGTGAGTTATTTAACTGGCAGCAAAAGAATCACCAATTGGGTGGCCTTTCATTTTTAGGCCCCCTGCCCTCGCCCATGGAATTACGCGCTGGGCGCTTTAGAAGCCAGTTGTGGATCAACAGCCCCAACCGTAAGTTGCTGCATCATTTTATTAAGCTGGTGCTGGACGGGGTGTATGAGATAAAGGGGTTTAACAAGGTGCGGTGGAGTTTAGATGTGGACCCTACAGATAATCTTTAAGTAACAGAAAACCCTTGAAGGAGGGAGCCCTGCTCGCGACACCAAAAGTGTTGATTAGTCACATACCTAATATGGTGCGCAATATAAATTAAGTCACTCGCCATCTAAACATCATTCAAATATTTAAGTCACAGTTTTCGCGCGCAGGTGCGCGACTCTTACATTCTCCCTCTTCTTTTTCCTGCACACAGTTAACTAATAGCGCTTGTTGAACATACTGTTTGCTCGAACGCCCATAAAACAAAAAAAACCTTGTACGAGTCGCGCACCTGCGCGCGAAATCAAAGATGGCTGATTATTCAAAAGACTATTGTGGTGATTGATTTTAAATAGATGTCTCACCACACTAGATTACGGCTAGAATCTTACACAGTGCTATCGCGAGCAGAGCTTGACTCCTACCGTTAAAAACTCCAGACAAAAAAAGAGCGACGAGCGCTCTTTTTATTTCGAAGAAAATAATCTAGATATTAATCTTCAATTTTGCGGGCACGAAAGTCCCCACGGGCAATCACTTCAATGTAAAACGAATCTTTACCCGCCAGTACCGCTGCATCAATTTGCTTGTTAATGGCATTTTGGTGAACATCGCTGGCACTTTCTTCGGTATCACCGAATTTGCAATCAAATGCCCAGTAGTTGCAGTCTTGTGGTAGCTGCTTATTGCGCTCACGCTTGATGTACTTTTTCACCTCAGATTTGATGGCGTCTACCACGCGGGCAGGCTTCTTTTTAGGATGGGCTAGGGTAAAGGTCTTTTTCATTGGATTCCAAGTGACGCAGTGTCAGACAAGATAGGGTAGTAATGGGAGGATTATAGCATAAACCGGGCTGAGGGTGGTTTGTGTTTTTGTAGGAGTCGAGCACCTGCTCGCGATACCAGAAAATTCCTTTCAAGCATGGCTCTATTGTGGCGTGGGCTTTCGTTTAAACCACACACCACAATAGATTGTTAGATATTTAACGCTGTAGATTTCGCGAGCAGTGCTCGACTCGTACAGGCACCTCGCTAAGCAGTGTCAACAAAACTAGAGGACGTAGGATACCAACTTCAAAACGCCTAGAAGCGTCAGCGAGGCCGCTCAGGCAAGGCAAAAAATGGTTTTAGTGAGGCGCATAGCTCGCCTATGTAACGAACTTAAACCATTTTTTAACGCAGCATGAGCAACGCAGCTAGCTTCCTACCCTCTACTAAAACCAGTGCCTAGTACGGTTGGCAAACCAGACCAAGCTCAACATCACCGGCACTTCAACCAATACCCCAACCACAGTGGCCAATGCCGCACCAGAGTGCAAACCAAACAAACTAATGGCCACTGCAACTGCCAGTTCAAAGAAGTTACTGGTGCCAATCATGCAAGCAGGGGCCGCCACATTGTGAGGTAGCTTTAAGTATTTCGCCAGTGCATAGGCAATAAAGAAAATACCATAGGTTTGAATGATCAAAGGAATAGCAATCATCACAATGGCTTCTGGTTTATCTAAAATGGTTTGCGCCTGAAAACCAAACAATAAAACCACGGTTGAAATCAAACCTACGATTGACCAAGGCTTTACAGTGGCTAAAAAGTTATTCAGTTTGGTATGGTCATCACGCTTATCTAATTTTTTACGGGTAATGGCACCGGCCACTAATGGCAGAAGCACGTACAAAACAACTGATAATAATAAAGTTTCCCAAGGTACAGTGATGTCTGTCATACCTAATAAGAAGGCGGTAATCGGCGCAAATGCAAACACCATGATCACATCGTTCACACTCACTTGCACCAAGGTGTAGTTTGGATCGCCCTTGGTTAACTGCGACCAAACAAATACCATGGCGGTACACGGGGCCACGCCTAATAAGATCATACCGGCAATGTATTCGTTGGCGGTTTGAGGGTCGACCATGTCGGCAAAAAAGATTTTAAAGAATAACCAACCCAGCGCGGCCATGGTGAAGGGTTTAATTAACCAGTTTATCACCAGTGTCAGTACCAAGCCTTTTGGTTTTTTACCCACATCTTTAATGGAAGAAAAATCCACCTGCACCATCATGGGGTAAACCATCAACCAAATTAAAACGGCGATAAGAATATTCACATGGGCGTATTCCCACCCAGCAATGACTTCAAATACACCTGGCATGATGCTGCCCAAAATCACACCGGCTACGATGCCAAGGCCAACCCAGACCGATAAGTAACGCTCAAAAATTCCCATAATTTTCTCTTTAATTATTTATATGGTGGATTCAATCTAGACCAAAGTGAAGACGTAACCCACAAGATTAATGATGGGTTACGATGTTCGCTACTCTCACATCTAACCCATCCTACGACTTTTTAAATTAACCCTGCGCGCCTAACTTAACCAGTTCTGCTTTTAAAGCATCACTGCTTAAATTATCTAAATCTAATTCTAGAATTTTATGGATGCGATATTTTATT
>NYTP01000103.1 GCA_002683575.1 Bermanella sp. | reverse complement strand
TCAAGTTGAGTCTGTACTGCATCAACTTGAATTAAGTCAGAGAGAAGTTGGTGGTGATGGCTATCCGTATGGGTTGCAAATTATTTTATCTGCTATTTCGGCGTGCACACACTTCAGTGACCCTGTTGAATTGTTGGATCTTGATCCTGCCTTACACCGTCTGCGTGAAAAAGCGAAGAACCCTGAGTTTGTCAGTGACCTCATTTATAAGTATTTGTTAAATAATACGCACCGAGTGACATTAACGTTCAAGCCTAATGCACAGCTAGATGAGCGCAAAAATCAAGCAGAAAAAAATAAGCTTGAAGCGATAAAGGCGGCTTTATCAGAGAGTGAAGTAACTCAGATAGTAGAGCAGGGCGAAGCACTTAAAGCTCGTCAACTACTGAAAGATGATGAGTCAATTCTTCCTAAGGTAGGTATTAGTGATGTGGCTAGTGAGCTAAAAGTGCCTGAGGCTGTTATTTATAAACATAACGATGAGATAGTAACGGCATATGAGCAAGGAACAAACGGTTTAACTTACCATCAAGCGATTCTTGATTTACCTGTATTAAATGCTGAAGAGTTAACCTTGCTACCACTGACACTTGGTTATTTAACAGAGATAGGTGTAGGTGATGATGATTATCTCAGTGTTCAAAGTAAGCAGTCGCTGGTAGTCGGTGGTATATCCGCTTTCTCTAGTATTCGAGCCAAACTTGGCGATGACGATAAAACCCAAGGGTATTGGGCTTTATCAGGAAAAGCATTGGCTAGAAATCATGCTGATTTTTATAAGCTGATGAATGACACTCTGTACAATGCTGACTTTAGCGATACAAAAAGAATAGGCGACTTAGTTTCCCAATCATTAAGCCGTAAAGAGCAATCTGTTAGCGGTAATGGGCATGGCTTGGCAATGAATATTGCTTGCTCTGGTATGTCCGCTGTTGCTCAGCATGCTTATAAAACAAGTGGTTTACCTGCGCTGGTTAACTTGCGCGCACTAAATAAAGACAGCAATAAATTGTCTCTAGCTAAAAAATTCAGCGATCTCCATGTAAAAATCACGCAATCGAAGCCACAGCATTTAATTATTAGTGATACATCCAATGTGAAAGATGCTGTTGATGCTTTGATGCAAAACTGGAAGTCGCAATCAAGTCAGTGCGCAGATGAATTCAACCTAGATTATAAGCCGACACAAGTTAAAGAAGCTTGGGTCGCACCAACACAAACCAATTTTTGTGCAAAGGCTTATCCAACAGTGACGGCTGACCATGATGATTCTCCAGCGCTTTCTGTGCTTGGTGCTTTCTTACGCAATGGTTTCTTGCATACAGCTATTCGTGAACAAGGCGGCGCGTACGGCGGTGGCGCAAGCCAAGATAGCGCAATAGGCGCGTTCAAGTTTTACAGCTACCGGGACCCAAGAGTTTCAGGCACATTTGACGATTTTGATCGTGCTATTGAATGGTTTAAGCAAGTTCAGCACGATGAAGAATCTCTTGAGCAAGCTATTCTAGGAGTCATTTCCAGTATAGATAAGCCAGGTTCTCCTGCTGGCGAAGCAAAACAAGCATTTCATAATGAGTTACAAGGCAGGGATTCAAAATGGCGCAATGATTTCCGCCAGAAAATCCTAAACGTTACGCTTGATGATTTACAGCGCGTCGTTTCTCTTTACTTGAAACCCGATAACGCCAGTATCGCAGCAGTTATTTCTGATCAATATAAAAATGAAGCCCAAGATATGGGCATGACTATTTACGAAATTTAATGAGCATAAAATGAGTAAACGACATTCAATTTTAGGCGTCTCTTTTACCATCTTGTTTGGGTTGCAAAATTGTCTTGGAGCTAATGAGCTTGAGCAATCAATCTCGGCCGGTACTAAGAACCAAGAGATGGGCAGCGAATCACAACAAAAAATCGATAAGCTATACGAATCTAAGCGTTTAGCGCTTCAGGAGATGCGTGTTACCCAAGCGGAGATTGATCAATTACAGGTTTATAATCGTCAGCTAACTGCGATTATTAAAAATCAAAACTCTCAAATTGTTTCTCTAAACAAGCAAATTAATGATATTGAGGTGACCCAGCAGGGCATTATGCCGTTGATGGAGCGCATGCTGAATGGACT
Source organism: Bermanella sp. (assembly GCA_002683575.1). Taxonomy (GTDB): domain Bacteria; phylum Pseudomonadota; class Gammaproteobacteria; order Pseudomonadales; family Oceanobacteraceae; genus Bermanella. The sequence continues at coordinate 15,682 of NYTP01000103.1, read as the reverse complement.
AGAAGCGTTTGTATCTTTGGATATACCGTTTTTGCTTAATGAAAGAGAGCAGCGAATCTCAACACTTAGAACTCTATTGCTAGCTTCTGATGTAACCGTTAGTGAAAAGTTTAGGCGCGTACTTGAGGCCTATCAAATTGAAATTGAATATGGGCGAACCATAGAGGCTTATCGGGGTGAAGGCTTATCTGGGGAGACGGTGGATTTTCTTCGTATTGGACGAAGTGCTCTGATGAGTGTCTCGCTTGATGGGGAGAAGGCGCAAGGTTGGAATAATTCACTCAAAGCTTGGCAGGATCTAGATTCCTCATATATCCGGTCAATTAATAAAGGTGTGTCAATCGCACGTAAGCAAGCCGCTCCTACTTTGCTAGGTTTACCCTTGCAGTCTATTGGGGAGGTTAAATAATGAATAAATTCATAATCATTGCGTGTGCACTTTTCGCCTCTTTGTCTTACGCCTCAGAGGAATCCAAGGAGCGGGTAAATAACGTCCCTGAGAATGTTCAAAGTCTCCAGCAATTACTTCAACAAGTTAAAGCTGACGGTTTAAAAGAGCGCTCCATTAATAAAGAGCGTGAACAGGTGTTTTTACAAGACACAAAAAAACAAATGCAGGCTCTTAAAGAGTCAAAGCAAACGCTTAAGCAGGTCAAGCAGCGCACTAATCAACTCAAAAATACATTTGATAAAAACGAAGAATCTCTCGGCGCTTTAGAAGAAGAGTTAAGAAAGCGTATGGGTAATCTTGGTGAAATGTTTGGTGTGGTTCGTCAAGTATCGCAAGACGTTGCATCTATTCGGGAAAATTCACTATTAGCAAATGAACTTGGCCCGCGCTCTGAGATCCTTGATCAACTTTCTGAGAGCAAGGCATTGCCAAGTATTCCCGAGTTAGAAAAACTTTGGTACGAAATGCAGCTTCACATGACTAAGCAAGGTGAGAGTAAGCAATATGAAACCACCTACTTGAATGCTAAGGGTCAAAAAGTAAGTGCGAGTGTTGCACATGTGGGACCTTTCATTGCCTTCAATAATGAAGGTTTCTTAAATTATGATGTACAAACACAGATGTTAATTGCTTTGAGTAAGCAGCCCAGTGAAGCTGGGTTAATCGATGCCTTCTTAACTTCTGATAACGATTTTTCAGAAATGGTTATTGATCCAACAAGAGGCACTCTTCTAAGTCTAAATAGTCAAAGCCCAAGTGTACTTGATCGTATCCAGCAAGGCGGCTTGATAGGTTATATCATATTAATTTTAGCCACCTGTGGTTTTATCTATGCTTTATTTTTGTTAGCGCAGCGCTTAAGTATGCAAGCGAAAATGAATGCCCAATTAACCACGCCTGATGAAGCGGATACAGATAACCCTCTGGGCCGAGTTTTGAAAGTTTATGAAAACGAAGTGTCTGCAAAAGATTTAGAAACGTTAGAGATGAAGCTTGATGAGGCTGTTTTAAAGGAATTACCTGAACTTGAAAAAGGTTTGTCGATCGTTAAGTTACTAGCAGCAGTTGCACCGTTATTAGGCCTACTTGGAACAGTTACAGGTATGATTGCAACGTTCCAGTCCATTACCCTGTTTGGGACAGGTGATCCAAAGTTGATGGCAGGCGGTATATCTCAAGCGCTGATTACCACCGTACTGGGTTTGGTGGCGGCTATTCCGCTATTGTTTATGCATAATATTTTAAGTGGTCGTAGCAAAGAAATGATCCAAGTATTGGATCAGCAAGCGGCGGGTATTATTGCAGAGCAGGCTCAAAAGAGATCTTAATATGCTTGCAGATATTTCAGGGTTTCTTACAAGTGGTGGCCCCGTTCTTTACGGAATACTACTTGTATCCATCGTACTATGGATATTGATTCTTGATCGGTATTGGTTCTTTTCCAAGGAATCTAAACAGCTTTGTCATGATCAGCAATCCGCATGGGAGTCTCTTTCGTCCCATGATGGTTGGCATGCATTAAAAATCAGAGACCTACTAATTTCTCGAGTGGCGATTGAGTTTGACCGTTATCGTTCAACCATTAATTTACTCGTAATTATTTGTCCATTAATGGGTTTGCTTGGCACGGTGACAGGCATGATAAATGTTTTTGATGTTATGGCGGTCACGGGTACAGGCAATGCAAGAGCCATGGCATCTGGTATATCCATGGCCACTGTGCCAACTATGGCAGGTATGGTCGTTTCATTGATTGGTTTATATTTTAAAACACGTTTTGATGGCATGGCTAAAAAGCAGTTGGATATGTTTAAAGACCGACTGCTTAAGTAACAAGGTTATTTATGAGAAAACGACACGCAAGTTTAGATTCAGAAGAATCAACCATAGATATGACACCCATGTTGGATATTGTCTTCATCATGTTGATCTTTTTTATTGTGACGACCTCTTTTGTAAAAGAAAGCGGGGTCACTGTGAGCCGCCCATCAGCACAAACAGCGGCTGAAGATAAAAAAGGTAATATTATGGTGGCGATCAAACCTAATGGCGAAATCTGGATTGATAAGCGGGCAGTTGATGTTCGTTCTGTTCGTGCAAATGTTGAAAAACTAAAAGCGGAGAGCCCCGAAAGCGGGGTTGTCATTCAAGCTGATACCGACGCAAGAACAGGTATTTTGGTTCAAGTGATGGATCAGATTCGATTGGCCGGTGTTGCAAATATCTCAATTGCTGCAGATCCAGGTGTGTAATGCGGTTATTAATGATTTTACCTGTAGGGTTGTTTCTTGCTCTTTCTGTTTTCTGGTTGATGCAGTGGATGATAGCTCCACAAGGTAATCAGCCAAGTCGTCAAGATGACATCGCTATGGTGGATTTTATTCGCAGCCTGCAGGACAGTGAAAGCGATAAAAAAACACGCAACCCTAAAGAGCCACCTAAACCTAAGACACCACCAATGCTTGATACGCCAAAAATACAACAGGCAAGTGTGAAGCAGATGGATTTAAATATGCCTGACATTTCATCATCGCTTTCGAGCTTTAAAGGTGAGGGGATGGGTAATATGTTGTCTGGTTATGGATTTGGCGATTCAGATGTTATTCCTCTCGTTCAAGTTGAGCCCAAGTATCCGTCTCAAGCCTTGTCTAGAAAAATAGAAGGCTATGTGGTTGTACGTTTAAATGTAAATAAAGAAGGGTCTGTGAGTGATGTGGAGGTGGTTGACTCTGATCCTAAAGGGGTATTTGAACGTGAAGCCATTCGGGCCGCATGGCGTTATAAATTTAAACCTAAGTTAGTGGACGGGAAACCTGTAGAACAGGTAGCCACCTTGCCTTTTGAATTCAATTTAGAGAAGTAATAATGTTTCGTTTATTTCTACTTACTTCATTTTTTCTTTCGCAGTTTGTCAGTGCTGCTTCGATAAGCCCGCGCACATTTAATGCCCTTAATGATATCCAGCAGGAGATTTCTCAGCAGCCTGACACTGATCAAGTAAATGATCTCAATGAACGTTTGACCGAAATGGCAGAAGACTTAGCAGGAAATTCTCTGGGTTTGGCGCTGGTCTATCAAACACACGCCCAACTTAAAACATATGAACAAAAAATCGATCAAGCTCAGCAGTTGCTTTTAAACGCGTTAGCGCTACCAAATCTAAAGCCAGATACATTAAACCAGCTTGGCTCTGTTTTAGCGTATTCATATTTTAATCAGGGGCAATATAAACAAGCCATTGATCAACTTAAGCGCATTGTCGAAAACGCTGAAAAGCCTTCCGCTAGTATGTACGCCTTACTAGCGGCTTCTTATTACAGTTTAGAAGACTTGCCTTCTGGTTTTCCCTATATTGAAAAGGCCTGCTTGTTATCTGAAACGCCAAAAGAAGGGTGGTTACAAATGGCATTCGCCGGTAGTTACCAAACCAAACAATATGAAAAAGCGGTGAAATACGTCAATCAGCTTGTGTTTAACTTTCCAGATAAAAAAGACTATTGGCAGCAAAAAGCAGGCATTCATCAAATATTAGAAGACTACCAATTTGCGGCTGTTACGAAAGAATTGACCTATAAAAAAGGTTTTGTGAACAAAGAAAGTGACTTTATTAATCTTGGTCAGCTGTTAGTTTCCCAGGGTGAAGCATTTAAAGTGGCAATGGTACTTGAGAATGCGTTGGCAGATAACGTTATCGAGCCTTCAGAAAAAGCGTTAACTCTACAGTATCAGTCATGGCTTCAAGCTAAAGAAATTAATAGGGCGATTTTGGCTCTGTCTGATCTATATAATACTTATGGCAATGCTGCCGATGGGTATCAATTATTACAGTATTATGTCGATGCTGAATCATGGGCTAAAGCAGATGAGTTGGCGCTTGTCTTATTAAATCAGACGCTGACTAAAAAACAAAAAGCAAAAGTTTATCTGTATCAGGGAATGGTTAAGTATCGATTAGGTGATGATCGAGCCGCACTAAGATTGCTTGGTAAATCCTCTGCATTTGAAAGCACATCCAGCCAAGCTAAAAGCTGGATGAGCTACATAAAACAAATGGGTGCTTAATAATCTAACTCAATAAAAATAGGGGCGTGGTCACTTGGTTTTTCCAAGCCTCTTATTTCATAGTCAATGCCAGCATTGATGAGTCGATCAGCCAATGGTTTCGTAATCATTATTAAATCAATCCTCAGTCCACGCTTAGGCGTGTCTTCAAATCCTTTGCTTCGATAGTCAAACCAGCTAAAGCGATCTTCCACTTTAGGATTTAGAAGGCGGTAACTATCAATTAACCCCCAGCCAATGAGTTCTTGTACCCATTCTCTTTCTTCAGGCAGGAATGCAGACTTTCCAGTTTTTAACCAGCGCTTAGCATTCACCTCGCCAATGCCAATATCCAAATCCAATGGCGCAACGTTTATATCACCCATAACGATTACGTTGTCGCTAGGTTTGAAATTGTCCTTAAGGTAAGTTAGTAGATCTGCGTAATATTTTTCTTTTGCCGGAAACTTGGTTTCATGATTACGGTTCTCACCTTGAGGAAAATACCCGTTAATCACATGCAAGGTTTCTCCGTCTGGGGTTCTATGGCTTGTATGGATAAAACGTTTCTGCGAATCATCGTTGTCAGAGGGAAAACCTTTTTGTACGCTCAGGGGCGTCTCTACTGATAGAGTGGCCACACCATAATGGGCTTTTTGGCTATGAACTTCCGTATGCCACCCCAGTGCTTCAATTTCCTTTAAAGGTAACTGGTCTGGCATGGCTTTAACTTCTTGTAGGCCAAGAATATCGGCTTTAAGTTGGTTTTTTATTGCTTCGAGCTGGTGCATGCGAGCTCGAATGCCATTTACGTTAAATGAGACAATTTTCATGTTTAGATCCGTGACTTTTGAAACAATATCGGCATTATAAGCAGCTGATACTTAATACTAAAAAGGTTTTTCATGACTTGGCTGGTTTCTGACCCATCTTATGCGATGTTTTTACTGGTAGACTTCATTGCGATTTTTACATTGGTCGCTGCCATGCGCTGGTTAAGTCGAATTATAGTGAAGCCTGTTGATCAGCACTCAGAAGCAAGCAATATCGAGACAGCTTCTGCAGTGATCGCCCTGATGCTCGCTCTCACAGGGGTTACATCAGGTGCATTTAGTTTGACTTTGTTTGATGAGTGGATGTTGGTGACAGTCTACGGACTACTAGCCATAGCTCTATTGCGTTTAGGTGCCTGGATTCAAGATCGTGTGGTTTTGCCGACTCTCAGTTTGTCCTCAGCCACTCAGCACGGCAATATTACGGCAGCCTATATGACCGGGGCCCATTTGATCGGTACCGCTATTGTGATTCGTGCTTCCATGGAGTGGTCATCACAAGACGTAAACCTTGGCGTCAAAGAGCTTTTGTTTGGTTTTGTTATTTCACAATGCTTACTCGCCTTAGAAACTCGCTTGCGTCTTGTTTGGACATCTGGCGGGTTGTTAAAGTCAATTAAGGAATCCAATAAGGCCTCCATTGTTAAGGCGGCACTTCAACATATTGGCGCGGCTATGGCGATTAGCACGAGTGCACATTTTGCTTCTGACTTAGATACTCAGTGGCAGCTTGCAATTGTGGCTTGGCTAGTAAGCTCCATAGTTTTCCTCTTAGCTTACTTGGCGCTGGCTGAACTATGTGTACGCATTATTTTACCTAAAAATGAAGCGTATGAGGGTGGTCGAGCCGTATTAGAAGGGGCGATCTATCTTGGCTGGGGATTTATATTGCCGGCACTTGCCAGTTAAATGCGAAAAGAAGACAAAAAAACAGCACTCAGTGCTGTTTTTTTATGTCTGAAAGATAGAGCCTTAAGGCTTAAACACTTTTACGTTTTCTAAACCGTTTTGTTTTAATTGCTGCGCGTGAAGTTGGCTCATGGTGCCTTTGGCGCAGTATAATAAAATATTGCGGTCAGCCGGTAGTTCATCCGCCTTGTTGCCTAACTGATAAAAAGGAATTTTCACAATTTCATTATTAGTTAGGTGTAGTGGCGCGCTTTCTTCTTCTTGCGGGTGACGGATATCAATTACCATGTCGTTGGCTGCAGGAATTTGTACGAGATCAACTTCTGCCACACCTTCACAGCTGGCTAAAACATTTTGAATACGCTCAATACGTGTGTCAGCTATGGCTTTATCAAGCACGGCAAAATCAAAGTTACTTTCCTCTGCTTCGATGCGTTCAGGTTTGGCACGGGTGGTTGGTTTGACTGAAATAACACCGCAATATTCAGGCATGCTCGCAGCAAAATCATACACACCAATTTCACGAGCAAGGTCAATGATGTCAGGTTTATCCATGGCCACCAATGGGCGCATAACCAGAGTGTCTGTTACAGAATCAATTACTGTTAAGTTGCGAAGAGTCTGACTGGATACCTGTGCAATACTTTCACCGGTTACCAAGGCTTCAATGTTTAATTCTTTTGCCACATGGCTGCCAGCTCTTAGCATCATGCGTTTTAAAATTACGCCCATTTGTGAGTTGTCGACTTTCTCAAGGATTTCAGTGACAACACCTTCAAATGGCACGGTCACAAATTTAACGCCATGAGATACGGCGTAAGTCTCCCACAAATAATGAGCTACTTGTTTAACGCCAATTTCGTGAGCACTGCCGCCTAGGTTAAAAAACAAGAAATGGGTTTGTAGACCTCTACGGGCCATAAGATAACTTGAAATATTTGAGTCAAAACCGCCCGAAACGAGAGATAATACACCATCAAGTGAACCCATTGGGTAGCCACCTAGCCCTTTGTCGACGGCTGAAATTGTATGTAAACGTTGTTTACGAATTTCCATTTGTACAGTGTACTCAGGGTTTTTTAGGCTCACTGCTTTCGCCTCACAGTGTTGCATGAGTCCGCCGCCAATGTAGCGCTCTACATCCACCGAGTTGAAGTCATGCTGGCCAGTACGCTTTACTCGCACACAGAATGTTTTGCCTTTTATTTCATCAGCAAATGTTTCTTTTGCAATGGCAAAAATATCATCGAAGGTTTCGAAGTTATGCTCTTTGACAGTGAGGATCTTTGCAATTCCAGGAATGCGCTTGAGTTGTTTGCGTACTTCCATCTCGAGATCATCGTCTTGAATAATGGTTTCAATGCTGTCCCATTGCCCTTGTACATGGGCATCGATACCATGGTATCTAAGAGTGTCCTTGATATTACGACGTAATTGAATGATAAAACGCTTACGAACCGGTTTTGACTTGATCGTGATTTCAGGGAATAACTTGATTACAAATTTCATACAACAGCACTTGAGGGCGAAAGCGGCGGATTATAGCAAAATAAAGAAGTAAGAAGCAGCGTTGTTAAGACAGTTTTGGTATAAGGGTTGGCTAAAAAACAGTCTACTTATAACTCTTCTGGTTCACGACGAATCTTTTTATTGATTGCGCTGGCGTGGCGTTCCCTTAGCTCAGAGTCAATGTACTTGTCTGTGGTGGCCATACTGGAGTGGCCTGCATCTTCTTTAACGTGTTCCCGAGGGCGGATTTTTACATCCTCAGAAATGCCGGTGTGTCTCAGCCAGTGGACAGTCGCCACTTTAAGCTCAAGGGCTTCATTTTCTTGACCATCACTGGCTAGGTTATCATAGGCAATGTTGAAACACTTCTGCACGAGATTGCGTATTTGTCGGGTACTGGTAACAGGGCCGTGGCCGTGGCTTTTACTGATTAATGGGGTTTGCTCGCCAAGGTGAGGCAAGGGTGATAAACCCAGGTGAGATCGATATCGTTTTAGCGCGTCAAGCATGGCATTTGATACGGTAATAATGCGGCTTTTATTGCCTTTACCGACCACGTGAAACCACCAGTTTCGATCTTGGTCCACACGGAAGTCGCCCATTACAGGAACGGAGCGCTCATCCGCTACAAGCTCAGAAATACGCAAATACATGCCAAGCAGTGCATTTAGAATAAATAAGGTGCGCTCGTGGACGGCCGGTTCTTTTGCAGCTAAATCTTCTGCCACACGGATCACTTCGTCCCATTGATAATTACTGATGCGTCGAACCGGTTCTTGGTTTTGTGAGCGTTGTATAAAGCGACTGCGTTGTCGAACCAAAGCCACTGGGTTGGCTGAAAGGTATTCTTCTTGTATTAAAAAATTAAAAAAAGAGCTTAGGATCGCAAAAGAAGATTGAATCGCTTTTTGTGATGGTGTGTAGGCTTTTGAGTCTTGTCGTTGACCCGATGCTTTATCGGTGGAGCTAACAAAAGGGCACCAGTCTGGGTTAGGAACTCGCTCACCTTGTTTGCTTTTAAAGCGAGCCACGTTTTTATTGCCAATCCAGTTTAGTGGCGGTGAGATGCAAAACTCCATGAATTCTTCAATATGCTCACGGCGAACATCAATCAAAGAATACCCTTTAATCTGCCATAACCACTGTATCAGCCTCTCAACTTCACGACGATAAGCGTTAAAGGTAGCGGTGCTGCCTTTGTAGCTAAGCATATACCTTACACCATAAAAATAATCATACTGTTGATTACCGGTTAAATTTGGCGCGATCTCTTTCGCGCCGAATTTAAACCCGTCTGGCAGATATTGTATGTTATCAAATATGGGTTGAGGGGCTGCCTGAGTGCTCATGGATTACGCTTTTAGTTTCCATTTTAACGTTTCACCAGCACGCAGTGGAACAATTACATCCCCAGCAAAGTCCATGGTTTCAGGCGCTTGCCAGTCTTCTTTAATCAACGTGATGGTGTCTTGATTGCGGGGCAACTGGTAAAAATCTGGACCATTAAAGCTGGCAAAGGCTTCAAGTTTATCCAGTGAGCCTAGGTCTTCAAAAATTTCTGCGTAAAGCTCAATGGCGGCATAAGCACTGAAACAACCAGCACAACCACAAGCATTTTCTTTGGCAGAGCGTGCGTGAGGAGCTGAGTCGGTCCCCAAAAAGAAGCGACTATGGCCACTGGATACGGCGTCTTGTAAGGCTTGTTGATGGATGTTGCGCTTAAGAATTGGTAGGCAGAAAAGGTGAGGGCGAATCCCTCCAACGAGCATGTTATTGCGGTTAAATGCCAAGTGCTGAACGGTAATAGTAGCGGCTACATTATCACCCTGAGATTTCACAAAGTCCGCGGATTCTTTGGTTGTAATGTGTTCAACCACTAAGCGAAGTTGCGGCACTTTTGCCACAAGCGGCGCTAAAATTTCATCAAGAAATGCTTTTTCGCGATCAAAAATATCGACATGATTGTCGGTCACTTCACCGTGAACAAGCAACGGCATATTATTCGCCGCAAGCGCCAACGCGATTTCCTCTAAGCGCCCAAGATCGGTTACACCTGAATCTGAGTTAGTAGTGGCGCCAGCTGGGTACAATTTAGCGGCGACAACTCGACCGGTTTTTGCGGCTTCGTTGATCAGTTCAGGGGTGGTGTTGTCTGTTAGGTATAGCACCATTAATGGGTCAAACTGAGGGTATTGCGTGCTGTGGGCTAAGATGCGGTCTCGATAGGCTAAGGCTTGCGAGGCATTCATCACTGGTGGATTAAGGTTCGGCATGATGATAGCGCGCGACATCACTTTGGCAGTGGCTGGCACAGTGTACTGAAGCGCATCACCGTCTCTTAAATGTAAATGCCAGTCGTCCGGGCGCGTGATGGTTAATTGTTCAGTCATAATTCAGTCCAAAGCGATGGTTTTGGCTATTATACCTATGACTTTTAAAAAGCTCATTGCCTTAAACTGAAAAGGCGGCCAAATTGGCCGCCTTTTTGTTTGCTTAGTTTAAAAATTAAGCACCTTTACCTTCATGATCCTTAGCCAGTAACATATAAAAGGCTGGGACAATGAAAATGGTTAATAACGTTCCCACGGTCATGCCGCCTACGATAACCCAGCCAATCTGCTCGCGGCTTTCAGCACCAGCGCCTGTGGCAAGCGCAAGAGGGATTGCACCGAGTACCATGGCAGCGGTTGTCATTAAGATAGGACGTAAGCGCATAGATGCTGCATCAATGACTGCGTTTAGTTTTTGCATGCCTTGTTCTTGTAGCTGGTTAGCAAACTCAACAATTAAGATGCCGTGCTTGGTGATCAACCCAACTAAAGTGAGCAAGCCTATCTGGCTGTAAACATTAGCTGTGCCTCCACTTAACCAAAGTGCCATCACAGCACCAAGAAGCGCAGGGGGCACAGAAAGCATGATTATCAACGGGCTCTTGAAGCTTTCAAATTGCGCGGCTAATACTAAGTAAATGAACAGCAATGCCAGAACAAAGGTCTGCATTAATCCAGCGCCAGATTCCTTGTATTCACGTGTTTGCCCTGCGTAGTCTACTTGCACTGGAATGTTCATTTCAGCTGAAAGCTCATCAATGGCGTTTTCAATAAACGCAAGACCCGTTTCAACGTCAACACCCGGCGCAAGCCCCGCTTGGACAATGGCAGATTTAAGCTTGTTAAAGTGATTGAGCTCTTTAGGCGCAATGCTTTCTTTTACGGTGACAAGGTTTGAAAGTGGAATCATGACGCCAGCATCGCCGCGCACATAGATCTGACTAATGTCCTGTGGGTTGGCTCGATCTTCATCTTCTACCTGCAAGATCACGTCGTACTGCTCGGCGCCTTTTTTATAGCGAGTCACTTCTCGACCGGCCATCATGGTCTCAAGGGTAGAGCCTAGCTCAGATACGGCCACGCCTAAGTCCGCCGCCTTGTCACGGTCAACTTGAATATCCAGCTGCGGCTTATTAAGTTTTAAATCAGTATCAGGCTGAGTGAATATTCCAGCGGTATAAACACGTCCCATGAGTGCCTGCATAAAGTTATTGAGCTCATCATACCCTTGAGTTGTTTGTACCACGACCTCGATCGGCCTAGAGATGATACTTTGACCGAGTGAAGGTGGAAGCATAGGAAAAGACATAGTCCCTGGAATGCCGCCAAACATTGGACCCATTATTGAATTGGCAATGGCTTGAGTTGAACGATCACGATCTTCCCAATCAAAGACACGTAAGAAAGATATGCTATTTGTTGAAGAGGGAAAGCCTGTAATCATGAAGTAACGATCTTTTTCAGGAATACCTTCATAAACCGCTTCGATTTGTTTTGAGTAACGGTCCACATACGCTGTGCTTGACCCTTCAGGTGCGATAGCAAAACCAATAATGAAGCCGCGGTCTTCGACTGGAGCTAGCTCACTAGGTAGGTACTTGTATAAAACCCCAAGTGCAGCGACAGTTAAAAAAGCAATACCTGCAACCAGCTTGGTTTGATTCAGTGATTTGGCCAGTAGGTTTTTGTAGAAGCTGGTCATTCGATCAAGAATCTCTTCACCCTTTAGGTAAAATTTACCGGGGTTGGTTTCGTGGCGTAATAGTTTTGAAGCCATCATGGGGGCTAGGGTTAGGGCGACAAAGCCGGATACGATCACGGCACCAGCCAGGGTCAAAGCGAATTCGCTAAAGAGTTTGCCTGTGCGTCCAGGTGTAAAGGCAACAGGGGCAAACACAGCTGCAAGTGTGAATGTCATGGCAATAACCGCGAAAGCAATTTCTCGCATGCCTTTATAAGCCGCTTTAACTGGCTCCATGCCTTCTTCTATGTAGCGATAAATATTCTCTAAAACAACAATGGCATCGTCTACCACGAGGCCAACTGCCAGTACGAGCGCCAAAAGGGTCAGCGTATTAATACTGAAGCCGAATAGTAGCATGATGCTGAATACACCAATTAACGAAACCGGGATGGTCATTAATGGTATTAACGTGGCACGCAGGTTTCTTAAGAATAAAAAGATAACCAAAATAACCAGAGCAACAGCTTCAAAGATAGTGGTGAATACCGAATCAATTGAGCGTGAAATAAATACAGAAGAGTCATAAGCAATACTTACTTCCATACCCTCAGGCAACGCAGCGCGAATCTCAGGTAAACGAGATTGAATGCCGTCGCTTACGGAAAGAGGATTGGCAACAGATTGCTTGACGACACCAAGGGCGACCGCACTCTGACCATTAAAGCGGGTGACAACGCGCTCGCTTTTGGCTGCCTGTTCGATACGCGCAACATCTTTAAGCCTAACTAGATAGTTGTCGGTTTTACGAACGATAATTTCTTCAAATTCGATTTCACGGTTTAAATCGGTTTGAGTCAGTACGGTAAATTCACGCTCAACACTTTCAATACGACCGCCAGGTACTTCAATATTTTGTTGGCGTAAAGCCTGCTCAACTTCTTGCGGGGTTACATTGAATGCAGCCATTTTGTTGCGATCTAGCCAGATGCGCATGGCGTACTCTCGCTCACCAGCGAGCATAACACTGGCAACGCCAGGAATCGTTTGTAATGGGTCTTTAACTTGGCGATCTGCGTATTCAGTGACATCAAGTGCTGAGTGGCGGTCACTGGAAAAAGCTAGCCAGATAATGGGCTGGGCATCGGCTTCGACCTTGGATACGATTGGCTCTTCAATACCCGTTGGCAGTTGTCCGCGTACACGCCCAACACGATCTCGTACATCATTGGCGGCACTGTCTGCATCACGATCCAGTTTAAAATACACTGTGATTTGTGATTTCTCTGAACTGTTTTTCGAAACAAGGTAGTCAATCCCTTCCACACCAGAAAGTGAGTCTTCAAGTATTTGTGCAATTTGAGATTCCATAATGGACGCGTTGGCACCCACATATACTGTTTCAACTGTTACGACAGGCACATCAATGTTGGGGTATTCACGAACCGTTAATTTTTCAAACGCAATAATGCCAAGTAACACCACGAGGATATTTAATACTGTGGCAAAAACCGGGCGCTTTATGCTGATATCAGAAATACTCATTTCGTCACCTATTGATTATTGGCTTGAAGCATTTCGGGGAATAAAGGCGTTACATCTGCACCAGGTTGCAACTTAATTTGCCCTGCAATAATGATCACGTCATCTTTTTCAATGCCTGATGTTAGTTCGACTTCTGCTTTGCGACGCTGTCCAATCGTTACAGCAACTTGCTCTACTTTGCCTTCTACCACTTTCATTACAAAGTACTGCTGGCCTTGAGGTATTAATGCTTGCTCTGGCACCAAGAGAGCATTCTCATTTTTATTCACTTCTAGCACGGCACTGGCAAATAAACCGGGACGAAGCTCGAGTGATTCATTTTTGATGATGGCTCTCACATTGAAGCTGCGTGATTGCTCATTAATAGCAGGGGATATAGCGGTAACCACCCCCTTGTAACTTTTACCAGGAAAGGCAGGGGTCGTAATTTCGATGTTTTGCGCTAATTTTACTTTGCTTAAGTGTGTTTCAGGTAAAGCGAAGTCAAACTTTAATGTATTAAGTTCCACAAGGTTTACAAGGTCTTGGCCTGCGTTGACATATTCACCTGAACTTAAATTATGAAGACCAATCATGCCTGTGAATGGCGCGCGTATGGTTAATTTTTGCAGTTGTGCCAAAGCGTATTCAGCTTGAGCCTGATTGATGCTGACATTTGCCGCTGCAGAGTCAAGATCTGTTTCACTGGCGGCGTTTTTCTCAAATACACCTTGTGTACGTTTGAACTCTGCACTGCTTAATTTTACTCGAGCTCTTGCTTCATTCAAAAGTGCTTTCTGAGTGCTGGCGTCGAGTTTGAATAACTCCATACCTTCTTTGACAGTTGAGCCATCTTCGAAGCCAATTTTAATAATTCGGCCTGATACTTCAGGAGACAAAACAACAGAGCGATTGGCTTTTAATGTACCAATGGAATGAATGGTGCTTTTTAGTTCCTGTGGTTGAACTTTAACAACCTCAGCCGGAAGCCCGCCTTGAGCAAATGAAGTGAACGAGACGCTCATTAAAAGTGCGAATTTTGAGAGATTGGGGAGCAATTGTGATGCTTTCATGGAATAGCCCTGAGAATAGTATTTGCGCCATCATAATCTTCCATTGTTAAAACTGCATGCATTACTTGCGAGAATAATTGTTGCAAATTATGAACAAAGGAAGCCTTAGGTTGGCTATTGATAAGTTTTTTGATGTATGTGCAGTTTCGTAAAAATAAGCAATCGGCTGGGTTTAATTTAATGAAGTGTAGCTGCTAAGGCTTTGTTTATGTCTTATTTGCTAGGTTATCTATCTTGCTCGGGCGCTACAAAGTGGGGGTGAAGTAGCTAGATGTGAGTTAACGAGCAGATTGATGCATAAAACCCTTGTGGTAATGGTTATTACTGTAAGGGTGTTCAGCTAGAAAGAAAACGTAATATTTAAAAAACGTAACAAAAAACATAGTTACGCGTTACAATTAAGGCTTATAGCAATGAGATTTACCCATGAAAAAGCAAGACTTACGTGATCTGCAGGTTGATGATGCTCTTATTGGCCGTTTAGTCGCTTTATTTGGCGATAACATTCCTAAACCGCCCAGCCAAATGATGACTGAAACAGGCCAGTACCAATGCTTGAATGAGTTTTATGCCATGAAGCTTGTCATTGGTATGGGGGAGCGTCTCAATGTGAGAAATGTTAAAAAACATGTGACAGGCACCATGGCTAACATCGCTCGAAACTACAAAATTCTGAAAGAAACTATTCCAGAGGCATTTGCGCTAAAAGCAAAGGACAAAACAGATGATGTGATGGGGCAGCTAAAGCGCGAGCTAGTTGCTCAAGAGCGCGCTGTTTTTGAGATTGAGCTTGAAGAACTGGATGCTAAGCATACGGCCGATCTTATACAGCTTGAGGCAAACCACGCCAGCGCAGTTCGTGCTCTTGAGGATGAACTCATAAAAGCCAAAAAAGAAAACGCCGTTAAAAGTGAGCTATTAATGACGGCTCAAGCAAGTAATGAAGAGCTGCATGAAAAGCTAAAGCATGAAGCCATCAATATTAATGAGCTCAAGCATGTGCAATTGCTAGCTATGGAGCGAAAAGAATCCTTGGATGAAAGCAAAAAAGTCATTGAAGTATTAAAAGCTCAATTCGAGCATTTCAAGCAAAAAACAGATGAGAGAATTGTAATACTTGAACAAGATAAACGACGCGCACAAACATCCGAACAAGTCACTCAGCGTCAACTTGAAGAGAGCAAGGCCATCATTGAGCGCTATTTAACTGAGAATCATGCTTTATCTGAACAATCGGCAAGACTAACTGTTGAACTCGAAAGTAGGGTGAGTGAGCAAAAACATGAGTCAGACACGTTGTTGTTAATTGAAGCGATCAAAGCCTCGCTTTT
>NYTP01000102.1 GCA_002683575.1 Bermanella sp. | reverse complement strand
GCCCATTGGGCAATGACACTGGTAAAGGCCAGAAGCAGGTCCACTTTATCGGTTTCACGAACCTTTTTGCGCACCTTAGTAAGCTCGCCCATCAAGGGTTTGGGCAGTGAATGAGCGGTTTCGATATCAATCAGGGTTTGGGTGATTTGACCTTGAAAACTTGCTTGGCGCGACTGCCAGCGCTCAAAGCCCGTTTCAATTTGCTCAAGAATACGTGTCAGGCCATTTAACTGATCTGTGCGTAGTAGGTCGCGCATGGACTCCAGTTGGCTATCCATGTCGGCGTCTCGACCTTCTGCCGTTATGGATAAGCGAATAATGGCTCGACGCAGCTGCCCAATGTGATCTTCAAAGCGCTTTTCGAGCTGCTCATTTTCATCAATGAGATTAAGGTATTTATTTTTCCAACGATCGCTATCGGTGCTCATAGCCCCCCCTTATTTTTTTAGTATAGGGGAGGATTTCAAGCTTGCTGCATGGCTTTTGGTAGTGTGATTTCCATGGCGATAGGAAGATGGTCGGAAACAGGGATATCCAACACGCCCACCTGCTGAACATTCACGTAATCGCTCACTAGGATATGGTCGAGGCCCTTCACTGGGCGCCAACTAGGAAAGGTCTCGAGTCCCTTTGCCACAGGCTGCAAAGCCATGTCTTTGAGTGGACTAAGATTAAGTAAACGCTCAGCATGGGTATTCATATCCCCCATCAACACAACTTGTTTATGTGCGCCAATGAGGTTGCGAATATGCAGTAACTGTCGGTTTTGCGCCCCTTTGCTCAGGGCAAGGTGCATCACTACCACCAGCAAGGCATCTTGCCCTTCACCGAAGTAGAGAAAAATGGCACCGCGACCGGGTAAGATCCCTGGAAGTTTATGTTGTTCAACCTTGCTCGGCTGATTTCGGCATAACACACCATTACTGTGTTGCGCCACTGGGCCAAGATTACGGTTAAGCTGTTGGAACCAATAGGGAAAGCCCGCCTTGCGTGCCAAAAACTCAATTTGATTGATAAAGCCTGATCGGAAGCTACCGCCATCGGCCTCTTGAATGGCCACAAGATCAAAGCATGACATGGTTTGCGCAATACGCATTAAAGCTAACTTACGCTTGGAAAGGGGGAGGAGGTGTTGCCAGCTTTTTGTGAGGTAATGATGATAACTGCCGGTTTCAATGCCCACTTGGATATTAAAACTCAGCAGCTTCAAGCTATCAGGGCTTTGTGACTGAAAATCCGATAACTGCAAGCAGCCTATAGGTTTGGTCACAGAGCCCCGTTTAAACATGGTTATTTCTTCAGCGCTTTGCGCTCTTGCTCGATCAAGTAATTCACCACATCGAACACGTTTTGTTCACCACCAGCAGAACTGGCATTCACTAAGTATTTGCCATTAACGATCACGGCAGGCACACCGCTGATGCCCCAAGTACGTACCATTTGATCCGCCATTTTTAGTTGGCGACGCACACCAAAAGAATCGTCGTACTTATCAAAGTCTGCTTCGCTAACACCGTATTGCGCTAGGAATGCTTTTTGATCGTCTTTATCTAACAGTGGGTTACGCTGTCTGTGAATCGCATCAAAAATAGCCTGATGCACCTTATCATTCACTTTTAACGCGTGGGTCAAATAAAACAGTTCAGCGTGAATTTTCCACTGACGGCTAAATTGTGCGGGTACCTGATAGAAATCCACATCCGCTTGAAGGAATTTTTTCCACGCTTGAACGGTCGGTTCAAAGTGATCACAGTGGCCACAGCCATACCAAAATACTTCGGCTACTTCGACCTTGGCAGGGTCACGAGGCAGGGTACTATTAGCTAACACTTTATAATGCTGGCCCGATACATATTGCTCTGCATAACTCATTACCGCAGTCAGCATGAGCACAGCCGTTAAGGCAAGGTTGCGCAATTTCATATACAAATCCTTGGTGTTGTATCAATCAGTTTAAATATCTGGCGCTAAGCCTAATAGGAGAGGGAGTTTTGAACAAGAGGCAGAGGTTAAGTTCCGTTTAATTTTTTGAGATGGGTTTAAAATAGCAACACAAGACACCTTACGGTCACTCAAGTACTGCGCACCAAAACTAGGGTAACCATTTATTTAACATATGGCTGAGCTTATCTGGATCAACCGGTTTCGATAAATAGTCATTCATGCCAGCAGCAATGCATTTTTCTCGATCGCCTTTTATGGCGTTTGCCGTCATGGCAATAATCGGCACGTCATGATCAAGTACTTTAGAGTGCGCATCACGAATAACCCCGCTGGCCTCAAAGCCATCCATAATCGGCATTTGGCAGTCCATAAAGACCAGGTCATATTGATTGTGCTCTAACATCTGCGTGGCCATCTTGCCGTTCTCTGCAAGCGCCACTTGTAGGCCGAGATCTTCTAACTGAGACTGAGCCACAAGTTGATTTACCGCATTATCTTCCACCACTAAAACCTTGCCTGAAAAGACCGTTTTTTCGTTACTATGAAGCAGGCTTTTAGGTTCATCCGCTGGGGTGTCGGGTGGCTGCTGACCATTAGTAAGAATCAAGGTGAACCAAAAGGTTGAGCCTTGGCCTAGCTCACTTTCTACACCGATTTTTCCGTGCATTAATTCAACTAATTGTTTACTAATGGCCAAGCCTAACCCTGTTCCGCCATAACGACGGGTGGTTGAGCCATCGGCCTGTATAAAGCGTTCGAATAGCTGGTTTTTTTGCTCTGCAGTTAAGCCAATACCGTGATCGCTGACTTCAAAGCGTAGCTGTGTTTGATTATTGGCTTGTGCCTCAAGGACATACGACACATTTATTTCGCCTTGTTCGGTAAATTTAATGGCATTGCCCACAATATTCACCAATATCTGACGAATACGACCCACGTCAGCATTAAGCCAATACGGTTCAGTTGCATGCACAGGACAGTTAAACGTCAGGCCTTTTTCTTGGGTTCGAAATAACATCATCGAACTAAAATCCTGCATTAATTGGTGAATATCAAAATCTAATGGCTCTAATTCAAGCTTACCGGCTTCTACTTTTGAGAAGTCCAAAATATCGTTAATAATGCCTAACAATGATTCCGCACTGGACTTTGCTGTCTGAGCATATTTTTGTTGTTGGTCGTTTAAGTGGGTATCAAATAAAAGATTGATCATGCCAATCACACCGTTCATCGGCGTGCGAATCTCATGGCTCATATTCGCTAAAAATTCACTCTTAGCCAGGTTTGCAACTTCGGCTTTTTCTAAAGCTTGTTGTAGTTTTTCGAACGACTCTTTACGATCCGTAATATCATAATTGATACCAATCATACGCTCTGCATTACCTTGCGCATCCCGCTGAACCTGACCATTGGCCTTTATATAGTGCACTTCACCATTTTGCCAGATCACTCGAAAATCAGTATTAAATTCTTCGTCACTCTCCAGTACTGCTTGTAATTCAGACTCGCAACGGAAACGATCATCAGGATGTAAGACATTGCACCATGCGTCATAAGCACCAGAGAATTGCCCCTTACTAACCCCATACAATTTATACATCCAATCATCCCAGATTAAGATGTTGTCTTTAACGTTGTAATCCCACACGCCAATACCGGCGGAGTCTTTGGCGAGTGATAGGCGATTATTTAAGGTGCCAATTTTTCCTGCTAATGCATGAGATGCATTTTTAAAATTCGAAACCAGCTGATCGACTTCTCTTATATTACTTTCTGGCCATGTTATTTCCTGGCCACTGTCTAAACGATCAGGCAAGTTGACTGAAATATTCGCTAACCTTTGCAAGGGTCGCGTCAAAAAATTACTCAAAGCAAGCGCAATGAATAACAAAGGAATAAACAAAATAGCGACCGCAGATAATCCTATAATTGCAGAGGAATATAACGTCGATTGCATAGGTGCTAACGGATATTCCACCTGCAATGTCCAACCCGTTTTTTCAATGGGCGTACTTGAAAAATAAGATGCGCCTTTCCAAATTTTCATAGCTGAGACGTTTGTTGACTTGTTCGGCACATATAAAAAGACGTTTTCAATCTCCGTCTCGAGTTTTTGATCATCCAACGTGGGTAATATTTGCAATGGTTTTCTTTCATTATCAGTGGAGATAATTACCTTGGTACGGCTATCAATTAATGTGACACGCAGGCCATACTCTTTGGCATGAAGTATTAAATTCTTTTGGATCTGTTGTAAGTCAACCGCCCCTAAGGCGAAGTGAGAAAGAACATTCTCCTTCATAAACGGAACCGATAACGTAATAATGGGTTGAGAGGTACCGCCACGCCCCATGAATACATCCGAGACAACCGGCTCACCTTCTTGTGCCATCCTCTGAAAATAAGGTCGGTCTGAAAAGTTAAGCCCGATCGTTGATTCACCCTTGTCATTCACCGGCGGATAAAAGCCAATGGTGACGGCGTCCTCATTGGCAATATAAACATTCATAAAATCGGGAAATAATTCGGTAATACGTGCAAGCTGCATTTGAAGCGAACGGGTGGAGCGTAAACCGAATTCGTCTGGTAAGGCGCTCACATTGGCCACAGCATTAAGGTAGCTGCCTACCCATTGTGATATTTGATTTGTTAATTGATAGGTTTCTGCCAGTACTTTGCTAGCGGCTTGTTTATTGAGTGCGATATTTTCTCGGTAGTTATCGAATAGCAATAATGACAAAGTGGGCACCATCAAAAACACCGCAATGGCATTGAACATCATGTTTTTATAGGTGTAGGTAGAGAACGCGTATCTAGCCTGCTTACGGATGAAGGGAATGTACAAGATAAGGCTAGCGATTAACGCATTAAACAACCCATTAATGGACTGCTTTAACCCGATCATCAAAACAGACTGCGCGCCTAAATCCATGATGGCGCCGTAAAACACCACGACGGATATCCAACCTAAAGATAACCAGAAAAGCGCGTCGATAAAAACGAGGTTTGCATAGCCTCGTCGCAACGCAAGCCCAATCCATAATGCCTCCATGGCAAAAATGATTATGGCATAAGGGTGGTTCCATAAAATAAAGGTATAGCTGGCCGCAATGATGGAAACCATCACCCCCCAGCAGCCACCTAAGAGCACAATCGCGATGATGCTAAAAATGCTGCCAAAAATAAATGACATACCATAAGCAATGGGCAGCGCAAGATAGTTACCGGCATAGCCCAACACCGCTAACAGGGCAGCAACAAGCAGTGTTCTAGGGGTGATCAAAGCATTCATATAAGCTCAAACACTCAAGCGTTAAATCGAAACCTCTAAGGGTTTCTAGGGCCTTGTATGGCAATTCAGCTGTTCAATGTCATACCCTGTTAAGCCTAGACGGTTTTTGATTATTCAGGGCGAGCTAGACAAAAAAGCCACCCCCAGATAAGGCAAGGACTATGAGAATACGGTCGTATTAGAGGGTCACGGCTTGGCACCTGAATAAAAACCGGCGGTAAAAGTAGGCAACGCAGTGAGTTTTGAAGAATTATGAAGCATATCACCCCTAATACAGGCAATTTACACAGGCAATATTAGAAATGCAGGCATAAAAAAAGAGCTTCATAAGAAGCTCTTTTTGAGGCGTGTGCTTTGCGCGGTTTAAACCACGATTCAGCAGACTAGACCCTAGTGTAGGCCTTGAATATAAGCAGCAACAGCGGCTACTTCTTTATTCGACATGCGACCTGCGATATCACGCATTACCGCGCTGGCATCGTTATTACGCTTACCTTCTTGGAACATCACCAGCTGTGACTTGATGTAGTCCGCGTGCTGTCCACCTAGGCCTGGGAAGCCAGCAGCGTCCATACCTTGACCACTTGGGCCGTGACACGCCATACAAGCTGGAACACCTGTGGCCAAGTTACCTGCACGATAGATTTTCTCACCTAGCTCAACTTGATCGCTTTTCGCGTAACCCACTGTGCGCTTGTTACCTGCAAAGTAAGCAGCAAGATCTGCCATTTGCTCATTGCTCAACGCTGCAACCTGACCTTTCATGATGGCGTTATCACGGTCACCGCTTTTGAATTCCATTAATTGCTTAAGGATGTATTTTTCACCTAAGCCAGCAATTTTAGGGAAGCTTGGAGCTGCACTGTTGCCATCTTGACCGTGGCAGGCTGCACACGATCCTGCGATTTTTTTCCCTGCTTGGGCGTCGCCTGCATGTGCACCAGCTACTAAACCCAAAGACAACATCAAGCTAATTGCCAAGTTTTTCATGAATCACTACCTTAAATACGAATGAAATTAGTTTATTTCGCTTTGCTCATATAATTGATTAAAGCTTTAAATTGATCAGCGGAGCAATCCATACAAAGACCTTTAGGTGGCATAACCCCCTTGCCTTGGGTAACGCTTGCTACCAATGCGTCCATACCAGTGGCCAGTTTAGGCGCCCAAGCAGCCGGGTCGAAGGCTTTTGGCGCACCGGCAACACCGACTGCGTGGCAAGCGGCGCAAGCTTGGTTATACTTAGCTTCAACATCAAATGCTTGAGCAGATGCCGATAATATCAGGGCAGTCGTTAATACTAGTAGCTTTTTCATGGCGCTCTCTCCGTACCAATTATTGAATTTGGTTTACAGGTCCACATAAAATTTGTGGCATTATAACCAAAGTTTACCCACTTACAACTTGACCCATAGCAGTAAAGGCCACATGAACCCAGTTCAGATCAACTTTCAAAAGGCGCATTTCATCACCAGCGCCCCCAGTTTAAAGCAATGTCCCGATGATACAGGGGTTGAAGTTGCATTTGCTGGCCGCTCCAATGCAGGCAAATCCAGTGCTCTTAATACTTTAGCTCAACAAAATAAATTGGCACGTACCAGTAAAACACCTGGCCGTACTCAGCTAATTAACTTCTTCGAAATCGAGCCTGGCATTCGCATTGTGGATTTGCCCGGTTACGGCTTTGCTAAAGTACCCGAGCGCATGAAGCGCGAATGGCAGAAAAATATGTCGGAATACCTAGAAGATCGCCGCAGCCTAAAAGCCTTGGTATTGGTCATGGATATTCGCCACCCGCTTACCGAGTTTGACATCATGATGTGCGATTGGGCGTTGGATGTTCAAATGCCTGTGCACATCTTGCTAACCAAGTCAGACAAACTCAAGCGAGGCCCAGCTCAAAGTACACGCCTAAAGGTTAAGAAAACCATGGAACGCATGGGTGACCTATTAACTGTCCAGACGTTTTCTTCGTTGAAAAAAGAAGGCACTGACCAGCTGCAAAAACAAATCAGTGCGTTTTTGTCTTCGCAAACTGAAGATAATCAGACCGAAGACTAGAAAGATGCACTTAGCTGCGCACCCAGGGTCACCTGAGTGCCGGCTGTGTACTCAAGACGTGAACGCTGGCCTTCAACACGGAACGTTTCTGAAGGGCGCTGTACGACCGCTAAGTCCACAAATGGGCGAACCTGCACCTGATTAAACACATCCCATAAATATTCTGTTTTAAAGCTCACACGTGACTGACTTGAGTAATCCACCTTACCTTGAACCTGAGCCGAGTAAGCTGAATAGTCCAACATGTAGTCCATGGATAACGTGCCCGTTAATTGGTGATGCAGCTGCAGGGGAACAATGGTTCCGAAGCTGGCACCAAGAGCAACGGGAGCCGATACTTTTTCGCCGTCAACCTTATCTGACAACGCCGCTGAAGCATAAACCCGACCTAGAAAGTGGGTATCCATCTCAGTAAACCAATTAGCTGCTAACCCACTTTTCACTGAAAAGAACCCCTGCGCCTGACCACCAGAGCGACCGGCCTGCTGGCTATTTTTAGGGGCGGCTAAACGTGTTTTGCAAACAGATGACGAGCTACTGCAAATAGGCAGTTGAATTTCGTTTTCCCAGATGGCTAAGCTGTTTACACGCATGTTGGCTAATAAACTTAACTCCGTCCCGCCTTCATTAACCCAATTGCCCTCTATGTTATTGCCGCTGTCGGCATCAATACCGGCGTTGGATTTTTCATAAACGTAAGCGTAACGCAGCCCCAAATTCAAATCAGAATTAAGGCCCATCATGTAAGTGAGTTCAGTCACAATGCCATAACCCTTGCCTCGCGCTTCAGCAATACCGCGGTCTAGGTCATCGATGGCAGCCACGCTTGCGTCGTCAATATAATTGCCGCCGGCATACCAGTCTGTTACCGACACTTCTGTGGTGGCATGTTGTTGCCCAGCGGACAGCATATCCCCAGGAAAATTGAGAGACTGAGAGAATGAAAACTGGCTAACAAGTGCCAAGGAAAAAACGGTAGAAGCGCGTAACCACATGTGGAGGCCTGATCATTATTATTGTATTGGGCTTAGGCACGCAAGACTGCGGGCAAGCATGGATTTTGTCAATATTGTGTATTGGTACGTAAGTGCGTATTAATGCCTCGTTTTTCGATTTTTTAAGGCGTTTTCAATAGCACTTGCTAACCCCTAGTGTAAGCACTGAAAGGGAGTGTGGATAACTTTTTTGTAACTGAGCTGGATTATTGGCTGGGCTCTTCTACTCTAAGCAATGAACTTAATAAGTTTTGTTGTGTCTTATTTTCAAGTTCTCCGTTGTGTATTGCGAAAGCTTTACATCCCTTCGATCTCTCCCCAAGAATCGAAGGTATTCCTGCCTGATCGTTTCCCCCAATGGCGATCAGGCTTTTTTTTGCCTATTGATCGCAGTGGAAACATTGAAAAACGCCAAACCCAGTATATCCCAGTAGCGAACTAGGCGAGGACTATGCAAGGCATATATTGTTTCAAACGCCGCATAGCCAAGCCTAAACGCTTCTTTCAATAATTAATGTGCTTCGTCCCAGTTCGCGCCACAACCCACATCAACGACTAAGGGCACATCTAAATCAGCGGCGGCTTCCATAATGGTTTTAATCTTGGCTTTGCAGTCTTCTAACTGATCTTCTGGTACCTCAAAGATCAATTCATCGTGCACCTGCATGATCATCTTGATGTCGGTTTCTTGCGAAACCCAATCAAACATTTTTACCATGGCGCGTTTAATGATGTCCGCGGCGGTGCCTTGCATGGGCGCGTTAATAGCGGTGCGCTCTGCCGCTTGGCGACGCATACCATTGCTGGAATTAATCTCTGGTAAATGCAGACGACGACCAAATAAGGTTTCAACATAACCTTGTTTGGCGGCCACATCACGGGTGCGCTCCATATAGTCACGTACGCCAGGGTAACGCTCAAAATAAATATCGATGTATTCCTGCGCTTCTTTGCGCCCCACACCAATCTGACGGGCAAGGCCAAAGGCGCTCATTCCGTAGATTAAACCAAAGTTGACCGCCTTGGCGTGACGACGCTGTTCGCTGGTTACCTCAGATTCATCCACACCCATGATCTCAGCGGCGGTGGCCTTGTGGATATCTTTTCCTTGGGCGAAGGCATCCAGCAATCCTTTGTCCCCAGACAAGTGCGCCATAATGCGTAATTCTATCTGGCTATAATCCGCTGCCACCATAATTGTGCCCTTAGGCGCTTCGAAGGCTTGGCGAATTTTACGTCCTTGCTCGTTACGAATTGGGATGTTTTGCAGGTTAGGATCAGTAGACGATAAACGCCCCGTAGCGGTGACCGCTTGTTGATAAGAGGTATGCACGCGCCCGGTGGCCGGATGAATCATTTGTGGCAGCTTATCGGTGTAGGTATTTTTAAGTTTAGCCAGTCCTCGATGCTCTAAAATCACTTTTGGTAAGTCATAGGTAAGGCTCAATTCAACCAACACCTCTTCTGCTGTGGATGGCTGGCCCTTGGGTGTTTTTTTGATGATTGGCAGTTCAAGTTTTTCAAAAAAGATGGTTTGCAGCTGCTTAGGGGAGTTAAGGTTAAACTCTTCACCGGCCAGTTCAAAGGCGTGTTTTTCCAGTTCGGCTAATCGGGTTTTGATCTCTTCACTTTGCTGGTGCAGCTTGGTGGCGTTAACGTATGCCCCTTCTTTTTCCATGTAAGTAAGTACTTGCACAAGAGGAAGCTCAACTTCTTGGTACAAAGAAAGTAATGACTCACTGTCAGACAGCTTTTGTTTTAATACTTCGTGTAAGCGTAATGTGATGTCGGCATCTTCCGCTGCATACTGTGACGCTTGCTCCACTTCAATTTGGTTAAAGGTCAGCTGCTTAGCCCCTTTACCTGCCAGTGACTCAAATGAAATACAGTCGTGATCAAGATGCTCTTTGGCCAGCGCATCCATATTGTGTTTACTGGAGGTGCTATTGAGTACGTAGCTTTCCAACATGGTGTCATGGGCGATACCGCGCAGATGAATTCCATGATTAGCCAATACGTGAGCATCGTATTTTAAGTTTTGACCCACTTTCAAAACCGCATCATCTTCTAAAAGCGGTTTCAATTGCTCTAATGTCCACTTGCGATCCAGTTGCTCGGGGGCATCGATATAGTCATGGGCAAGAGGAATATACACCGCTTCATTGGGGGCAGTTGAAAAACTCACCCCCACGATATTGGCTTGCATGTAGTTTAAGCTGGTGGTCTCGGTATCAAATGCAAAATAAGGCACCGCTTTGAGTTTTTCGATGTAGGCGAGCAGCCCATCTTCTGTGGATAAAATGGTGTATAAACTTCTATCCACAGCGGCTTTTTGAGGCTTGGCAGACTCAACCTTACCTGTGGATAAATCTTTCGCCCAGGTCTTAAATTCGTATTCGGTAAAGTATTTAAGCAACAAAGCATTATCAACCGGCTTCACCTGTATATCTTCAAGACCCAGTTCTAACTCAACATCGCATTTGATGGTGGCCAGTTCATAGGAAAGGGGTAACTGCTCTAAAGCCGCTCGGAGATTTTCACCCACTTTGCCTTTCACTTGATCGGCGTTTTCCATCACGCCTTTTAAGGTGCCATAAGCATCCAGCCATTTAACGGCGGTTTTAGGGCCGCACTTTTCAACACCTGGGATGTTGTCCACCTTATCGCCCATTAAGGCTAGATAGTCGATGATTTGATCAGGGCGAACACCAAACTTCTCGGATACACCCGGCACATCCATAAAGGTGTCCGTCATGGTATTCATTAAGGTGACGTGGTCGGTGACCAGCTGGGCCATATCCTTATCACCGGTGGAAATAATGGTCTCAATGCCTTTTTGGCTGGCCTCAAGCGCCAGAGTACCAATCACATCGTCTGCTTCGACACCGTCAATGACCAAGAGCGGTAAACCCATGGCCTTAATAATGTCGTGAATAGGTTGAATCTGTACGCGCAAATCATCAGGCATGGG
>NYTP01000101.1 GCA_002683575.1 Bermanella sp. | reverse complement strand
GCTTTTGAAAAGCAAAGCGCTCAACCTACTACAAGCAAAGTGGTTGATATTAACTTTAATAAAGGTGCCATTATTTTTGTGGTATTGGTGTATTACTATTTACCCCTATGCTGATGGTGATATTAGCGGACAAACGATATTTTAAATTTTCACGACGATTTCAGGTGGTTGTACCCACTGTCTTTATTTTTAGTTGCTCAAGCGCATTGTTTTTCTGGTCGGTTAATAACACGCAAGAAGCATTGCAAAGTGAATTTGATCGTAAAGCTAAGCGCTATTCTCAAAATATAGCAGAACGTTTAGAGCTTTCTAAAAGTAAGGTGCAATCCTATCAAGCGTTTTTTCAAGGCAGTAACTATATCTCCTATAATGAATTTGAACAGTTCTCAAAAGCGTTACTGGGAAAAGTAAACACCTTACATGGTGTCGGTTGGACTGAGATCACGCCTCATCGTGAGCGTAAAAATACAGTCAACGCTCTTCGAGAGCAGGGTTATCCTGACTTTGAATTTACAGCGCCAAGTCAAGACGGCATGGTTAAGCTTGGAATCAAAGATGTTTATTACCCGGTTTTGTATGTTTACCCCTATGAACAAAACCGCCGAGCATTAGGGTTAGACTTGTCTGAGTTACCCGGTCGCCTAGATATTTTAAACAGCATTGAACAAACCGGTAAAGGCCGGGTCACGCCGCCCATTACACTGGTTCAAGAAAATGAAAATGAACGTTCCTTTATTATTTATTTGCCCGTTTGGAAGAAATACACAAATAATGAAGAGTTAAGGGGATTTATAAGCGGTGTATATCGTGCAAGTGGGATACTGGGTAGCGTGTTAAATGATGCTCAGAAACATAATATTGGCATACTCATTTCAGACATATCTTCTAAGTCGGGTGCTGAAGTGTTAATTGAAAGAGCGGTCTCTGCTCATTCATTTATAGAGGCCAATCAATTTACAATTGATTTTCATGGCTCTCAATATCAGATCGTTATTTCACCCAGTGCTGAGTATGTGTCCAATGTGAATGATTGGGTGAGCTGGGTTATTTTGATTTGTGGATTTTTTATATCAGCCTTGGTGCAGGCGTTTATTTTGATGATGTCAGGGGCCATTGAACACACAAATGAAATGGTAAAACGAAAGACAAAACAATTAACGTTGGCCATAGAGAAAGCACAGTCCGCCAGTCAGGCTAAGTCGATGTTTTTAGCCAATATGAATCATGAGTTACGCACGCCTCTCAATGCCATTATCGGGTTGGTGACCCTGTGTTTAAAAACAGACTTAAGCAATAAACAAGCCTCCTACCTGCAAGATGCTAAGCTTGCGACGCATACATTGATGTCCTTGATAAACCAATCTTTAGATTATGCAAAAATTGAATCTGGAAAACTTGAGCTAGAAAAAATAGAGTTTGATTTATCTGACGTAATTAAAAAAATATATGCCGTATTTCAAATGCAAGCCAAACAAAAAGGCATTGATTTTAAATTGATCATAGATACCCATATCAATCGAATGTTAATGGGTGATCCATTAAGAGTTGAACAAGTATTGTTAAACCTATGCAGTAACGCGTTAAAATTTACCGACGTTGGCAGTGTCTCCATTAATGTTACTGCTAAAACAATTTCTCATCAGCATGAAGAAGTAATCATCCGAATTAAAGATTCCGGCATTGGTATATCCAAGGAGCAACAGGCCACTTTGTTTCAATCGTTTCAGCAAGCCGATAATACGACAACGCGAAAATACGGTGGCACGGGTTTAGGCCTAGCCATCAGCAAACAGCTGGTGGAATTAATGGGAGGCCATATTGTTATTAATAGCGAAATCGGTAAGGGTTGCGAGTTTGTGATTACCCTTAGGTTGCAAAAAACTCAGCAATCGACCACGTTTACTAGCCAAACCATTGAGCAAGGGTATCTAGCCGATGAGAGTGCGGATGAAACTGATAATAGAATTGAGATAGCAAGTGCGTCTGAATCCAAGCAGAAGATGAGCTTGCATGGGGTTAGAGTTTTATTAGTAGAAGACATTGAAATAAACCGTATGATCGCCACCGAACTGCTGGAAAGTTATGGTGCCAAGGTGACTCAAGCCTGTGACGGGCAGCAAGCGGTTCATACATTAAAGTCAGACAATGATTTTGATGTGGTCTTGATGGATATTCAGGTGCCCGTAATGGACGGTCTACAGGCCACAAAAGTCATCAGAGCCGTTCCCCAATTGGCTAAGATACCGATTCTAGCCATGACCGCCAACGCCATGAATGAGGATATTGATAACTGTCATGCTGCAGGCATGAATGGTCATATTGCTAAACCCATTCACATGGTATCGAGCATTTTAGCGTCTCTGCCTGGCCCACAAGCGCAATCCTAACCTAGGGCTAAAGGCATTATTCTGCTATTATTAGTCACTAATCGCCCTTTGGGGCATGAATATTTTTAGGCCAATTTATGAAATTATTGATTCGCAACCTTGCCCGCACCACCACAGAAGACGAAGTGAAGTCTTTGTTTGAGCCATTTGGTGCTGTGCAGTCTTGCACGCTTGTGATGGATGCACAGACAGGCACCTCAAAAGGTTTTGGCTTTGTTGAAATGCCAAACCCTGGTGAAGCCAAGGCGGCCACTAAAAATTTAAATGGGATGGAAATCGCGGGCAATACCATCCGTGTAAAAAAAGCGGAAGATAAGTAATCCCAGATTTAGTTTAACCATAAGAGATTCTATGACTATTCAAGAAATCAGTGTTAGCAATAACCAGAAAAAAACCATTCAAAAAGCGCTGAAAAAATCCAAAGCCCTAATTGAAGAAGAAAACGGTGATCTGGTGTTAGATCAAGAAAGCTATTTTGAATGGTGTGATGATACGGGTAAATACCCTCTAGAAGACATCATGCCAGACCAAGACTTTGATGATGATGCGCAATACATTGTCTTTGTATAAGTCAAAATAGGCTTGAAATAGGTGATGGTGAGAACAACGCCATCAATCTATTTTACCCATAAAAAAACGGAGCGAATGGCTCCGTTTTTTTATGGCTTGAATATGTGTCAGGTTATTTTGTTTTAGGTAAATCCCAAACCGTTAAGCCGGTTAAATCTTTTTCGGTTTTAAGTACTTTAGTGGCAACCACATAGGTGATAACAAACATGATCACATTGCCCACAAAGCCTGTGTAATACAGGTCAAATGGCACACTGATGGCATCTGGTAATAATTGGTTTTTACTTAGGATTGTCCATACGGTAAATACCATAGTGCTGACTAAGCCAGCCCAAGCGGCGCGTGCATCGCCTTTTTTGGTAAAGAAACCAATCAAATACAAACCTAATAATCCACCGCCTAGAATACTGGTTAAAATTGTGGCGGTATCTTGCAGAGTTTTGGTTTCGGCATGGGCCAGATAAATCGCCCCACTGATCATAAATATGGCGCTCAAAGAGGCAATGACCCAGGCCGCTTTTAAATAGTGTTTATCGTCTAGGCCTGGTTTTAAGTGGCGACGATATATATCCACCACCGATACGGTAGAAATAGCATTGATAGAGCTATCCAGTGACGACATGGCCGCTGCCAATGCAGAAGCAATCACGATACCGGCGACACCGGCGGGTAAGTGGTTGCTGATAAAATAAGGCAGAATTTGTTCAGGTGCGCGCTCGCCATTAAGCATTTCGCTGGCCGCCACCGCAGGGAACTCTTGGAAAAAGACAAATAAAGCGGTGCCTAAAAACATATAAAATGCCCAAATAGGCAAAGAGCTGCACACAGCCACAAACATGGCTTTACGTGCTTCGTGGGTGGACTTTGCGGCACAGTAGCGTTGCACGGTATTTTGGTTAGATGAATATTCGGTTAACCAAGCGATCAAACCAATAAATAACATCATGGTAATGGTTTTTTCGTCAAAACGTACCTCCCAGCCCACCGCCTTGAGTGTGCCGTCTTCCAGTACGCTGAAACTTAATTTATCAAACTGGTTTGCCACTTCAAAAATTTGCCCAAGCCCACCGGGTAACGCATCAATAATCACCCATAAACACAGTAACCCGCCCACTAGCAAAACAATGGTCTGCAATACATCGGTCCAGATGACGGCGTCGATGCCGCCCACAATGGTATAAATGGCCACAATAATACCGCCAATTAAAATACAACTAGTGGCACTTAACCCGGTTAACTCTTGAATGACCAACGAGAGTAAAAACAAGATCATGCTCACGCGTACAATTTGCGCAATGATAAACGCAATGGCGCCATACACACGAATACTGGGCCCAAAACGGTCTTCTAAGTACTCATAAGCGGATGTTACTTTGCCGCGTCTGAAGAAGGGCAAAAATAAATACGCGGCAATTAAAATCCCTAAAGGCAGCATTAGATTTGGCACAAATCGTAACCAGCTGGTTTTAAACGCATCCCCTGGGTAAGCCAAAAATGTAATAGAACTGATGGACGTGCCGACCAAAGATAAACCGATTACCCAGCCACCAAAGCTGCGACCACCCACAAAATATTCTTCGGTGTTGGTATTTTTGCGTGAGAAGTAAAAGCCAATGCCAGTAATGATCAGCAAATAGCCCACAAGGGCCAAAATATCTAAGGGTTGTAATGACACGGAGAGACCTTTTGTTTGGGTTCTTTTGTTTATTATTGGTGGCTTAGTTAAGCGGCGCACATGTTAACAAACTTGCCAGTTTAAGAGTATTTCTAAAATTTATATGATAATAATATTGCAAATGATATGTATTATCATTTAGTATTCTTGGCCTTTGATAGGTATGTAAAAGGTCTGATGTATGAAATTGAATAAATTATTATTAACCAGTGCCGTGACGTTAGGTGGGTTACTTATGGCTCAAGCCAGTGCGGCTGAGACACAAAGCATCACTGAAAAGAGTGAGGCCCAAGCGAAAGATCTAGAAAAAGTGGTGATCAAAGGGCAGCAGGATACAGGGTTTGCTGTGACGCAAATGAAAACCGCCACAAAATTAGACCTTTCATTACGTCAAACGCCTCAGTCGGTATCGGTGATCAGTAGCGAGCTGCTTAAGGACTTTCAATTAACCAGCCTAAATGATGCGCTGGCTTTGACACCAGGTATTCAAGTAGAAAAACCAGAAACCGATCGTATTTATTACATGTCACGGGGCTTTGAAATCACCAACTTCCAAATGGACGGTGTGGGCATGCCGTTATCCAATAACAACGTGGTGGGAGACATGGACACCGCCATGTTTGAACGTGTTGAAATTATTCGTGGTGCGAATGGTTTAACCGCTGGCGCCGGTAACCCATCAGCCACTATTAATATGATTCGTAAACGCCCAACCGATGCAACACAAGGCAGCGTGGGTTTCACACTTGGCTCATGGAATAAAGCCCGTTTAGATGCCGATGTGTCTGGTGCATTAACTGAAAAGGTGCGTGGTCGTTTAGTCGTAGCAAAAGAGAATAAAGAGTCCTATTTAGATCGCTATGAACAAGATAAAACCTTAGGTTATGGCGTAATTGAAGCGGACCTTGCACAGGGT
>NYTP01000100.1 GCA_002683575.1 Bermanella sp. | reverse complement strand
TCAAATCTGGAATTTTCCTAGCCATAGATATCATTTTCGCAAATAAATCTGAATCATCTTCATGACCAGCGTCATTTGCAATATTCCAACAAATATAAGCCATTGCCATACGGCTGCTCCCCATATCATTTTTTGTTTCTGAATATGAAAATTCATTACACTTAAGGCTTTTGAGAATCCATAAAGCCAATGCTTCGTCTGGGCGAAATTTATTCCTATTTTGCTCTTGTGCCCATTCGATTTGTTGGCAAGAGCTATAATGCTCAGGAGCTTTTGCCATTTCCCAAATGCCATTAGCAAAAATCCAAATAAAAAATACTAATATGTAAGGTATATATTTCATTCTTTACTCCAAAGAGACACCCGGAAAAGCTCCACTGTGCTTTAACCAACCTAAATTATTCGACTGTCGCCAGATCAAAACATAACATTTTAATCGTGCGCGTGCTCATTTTTGCAGTTTTAAAACCGCTCAAAAATAACCAAAAATTTTATTTATAACAGCCATTTACCAACACTTTATTACTAATCATGCCTGTAAAAATGTGCGCGCAAAATAATTTTAAAATAACGGGGTCTCGTTATTTCGGTGATTGTTTTTGTAAGCATATGAATTTAAAGTATTTTCGATTTATTAACTAGGTGAAAGCGAGCACTTTATTTCAGACTTTTTCAGCCAAGCACCCTGTATTTGGCTAAAGACCTAAATCAGCTGCCTATCCAAGCCGTTAATTGACTGCGGCATAAAATGAATAAAATATCTGACGCAGATATACATATTTGCCATCTCACGCTTGGCTGTGGGCATTTTAAAGCGCACAAATGTGCAAAATTCACTCGTTTTGTAATCATGAGTATTCGGCAAATGAAACACTCAATAGCGACATGCTTTAGACGCCCCCTCTTTCAATCACACTAACCACTAATGACTTTTTCATTTTTAACCAACTCATTCACGTTGATTAACACCTTGATCAACTCATTCGTCTACACGGCCGATTTCGTTATTGGCAATGCAAGGTAAACAAGCGTTCAGCCTTGAGATATAGGGCAGACCTGAAATTTATAACCGCATGCGTTACAATGGTGCAAATATTTAACATATGAGTGCAAACATGCGCGGCCTTAGGCCTTGCAGGCTTGTGCGCGAACACCTAATGTTAAATATGTCTATCACCCAATTGAGGACTCTATGCCAAATCCTAATGATAAATACAGTATTCACAGTACTGACTATACAGTGGGTCAACATAACGTTCAGCGATGGGGGTTTGACGTTCACAACCCTGTATTCGGAACCAGCGCCGCATTAATTTTGGCGTTTTTGGTCACTGTTTTAGTTATGGACTCCGCCACCGCTAAGTCCGCCTTAGACGGCTTAAAGTGGGACATCATAGGTGCCTTTGATGGTTTCTTTATGTGGTCCGCTAATCTCTTTGTTATTTTCTGTTTAGCCCTTGTTGTCTCACCTTTTGGTAAAATCCGCCTTGGTGGCGACAGCGCAAAACCAGAACACTCCACCCTTTCATGGCTTGCCATGTTGTTTGCTGCCGGCATGGGCATCGGTTTGATGTTCTGGGGCGTAGCTGAACCTGTCGCTTACTTTACCGGCTGGTACGAAACCCCACTTGGTGTTGAAGCCAACACCCCTGAAGCTGCAAAAATGGCACTGGGTGCCACTATGTACCACTGGGGCCTGCACCCTTGGGCGATTTATGCGGTGGTTGCGTTGTCACTTGCCTTCTTTACCTATAACAAGGGTTTGCCTTTATCCATTCGTTCGGTTTTCTACCCAATTTTAGGGGATCGTGCTTGGGGCTGGCCTGGTCATGTCGTTGATATTTTAGCGGTACTGGCCACGTTATTTGGTTTGGCTACGTCATTGGGTCTTGGCGCTCAACAAGCGGCTGCCGGTATTAACCATGTGTTTGGTATTGAATCCACCACAGGTTTACAAATCGCTGTAATTATCGGCGTGACATTATTAGCGATTGTTTCCGTGGTTCGTGGCTTAGAAGGTGGCGTTAAGCTGCTAAGTAACGTAAACATGCTGATCGCGATTGTGTTATTGGTATTTGTTGCACTTATGGGTTTTGCCATTGCAATGGGCACGATCCCAACCACCATCATGGCTTACGTTTAAAACATCATTCCGCTGAGTAACCCTCACGGTCGTCCTGATGAAGCTTGGTTCCAAGGCTGGACTGTTTTCTACTGGGCTTGGTGGATTTCTTGGTCCCCATTTGTGGGCATGTTCATCGCGCGTGTGTCTAAAGGTCGTACCATTCGTGAGTTCATCACTGCGGTTTTATTAGTGCCAACCTGTGTCACTATTATTTGGATGTCAATTTATGGTGGCATTGCCATCGAGCAAGTGGTTCAAGGCATTGGCGCACTGGGCAAAGATGGCTTAACCGATGTGCCTCTGGCCATGTTCCAAATGTTTGATGCCATGCCATTTGGCGCGGTGCTTTCTGTGATTGCCATTGTGTTGGTTTTGGTTTTCTTTATTACCTCTTCTGACTCTGGCTCTTTGGTGATCGACAGCATTACCGCTGGCGGTAAGATTGATGCACCAGTGCCTCAGCGTATTTTCTGGGCGTCTACCGAAGGTGCTATTGCTGCTGCGCTTTTATGGATTGGCGGTACTGAGGCTATACAAGCACTACAAGCAGGGGCTATTTCCACTGGCCTACCGTTTACCTTTGTCTTACTGGCCATGTGTGTCAGCTTGCTAATGGGTTTAAGAACGGAACCAAAACCTGCTTTAGCAAAATAGTGATATTGAGCTAACCCTCAATCGCACAAAACAAAAAGCCCATATGCTTTCGCATATGGGCTTTTTTTATGTCTTGCCGTTTATGTTTTAACGTTAGTGCCTTATTAACACCAAAGTTCTGATATGGGGGTTTGCCCATCAAAGTGGTACGCCACTTGAGCCTGCAACACTTCTGCTGTTGCCAGCGCATCGGTCATGGCATGGTGCAAGTGGTAACGCGGTAAACCATAACGCTCGCGTATGTCCGGTAGTCGCAATGACTGATTAGGCTTTTGCCCAATTAACCGTTCAAACATAGTGCGCTGCTTTTTAAGAATGTGCTCTTCTAGGGTCATGGTATCAATGACAGGGAAAAACAACTGCTCTTGAATACGAGCCATTAATGCCAAATTTAAAAACTCCCGCTCAATTTGACGGTAATGCACGACAACCACTTGATTGGCTAACTTGGGTAAAAAATCATGCAGCACATCTTCTAGGTCTGGGGCCGCTTGCACATCGGAATGGGTAATCCCATGAAAGGTGATGGATTTTGGTAACAGGGTTTGTCGCGGGTTTACAATAAAATGACTGGCCTGCTTACACCGAATACGACTTAACGTAAACGGCACAATACCCACACTAACAATGCCATGGTCTTTTGGGTTTAAACCTGTGGTTTCAAAGTCCAGAGCCACAAACGGCACTTCATTTAATGGCGTATCAGGGGCAACCAAACCGGCCTCAAAGAACGCTTTTAAACGCGAGTCCTTACAGGTTTTTAATTGTTGCGCATAATAACCTGGCCAATTTAAAGGGGACGGCACCGCTGACATATGTTTGCTCATAACGCCACCTTACTTAAACGCACTTTGTGAATGGTAGCGATACTTTAAAAATTGCTGGGCGTTATCAAGCACCTGAAACGCTTCTCTTAGGTTGCGTTTTTCAAACGTCGATAAGTGCATCGGGTTAATGGCGTTATCTGGGCTTTCGTTGTGCTCAACATCATAAGCTTGGTGACGAATGCGCACCATAGAAATATATTCCAGTGCGTCACTCAACTCGCGCCCTTTGCCCTGAGGTAACAACCCCGCTTCATTGATATCGTCTAAGCGCTCAAATGAGTTTTGCGCGTCAGAACCCACCGCCAGTGCGTGCACCCGAATCACATCGCTTAATGGCGCGGTGCCGCGGCGCTTAAGATTAATGGACTTACCATGTCGGCCATCAGGTTCCATTACAAAGTTTTTGAAAAAACCTAAAGGTGGCGTTCGACTAAGTGCATTACGTGCCAAGCTGGCTAAAAAACGCGGTGTTTTTTTCGCGCGCTGTGCGATGAATATTTTCAAAATATCCGCAAGCTTGGTTTCACCCCACACACCATCTAAATCAAAAAAGATGCTGCTGTTTAATAAGGCCTGCGGCTCGGGGTTATCAATCCAATCAGCAAAACATTCCTGCCATTGCGTAAAGGTTTTACGCCATTGCGGATTAGTGGCCATAATGTCACCTGAGCAATATGTATAACCGCACGCAGCCAAACCATCACATACAAACTTAGCCAGCTGCTCAAAATAAGCTTCATGCTCTCTTGGGTCGTAGGCGTCATCCAATAACAAGGCGTTATCCTGATCCGTCACCAGCAATTGTTCGTCTCTGGCCATGGAACCTAGCGCCAAAAAGCAATACGGTACGGGTGGCTTACCCAGTTTTTCTTCAGCAAGACTTAACAAATGTTGCTTAAACGAGCGACCAATTACCGCCATGGCGCTGCCCACCATATGCGAGTTAGCGTCTTCATTGACCATGCGCACATATACAGCGGGCAATTGCTTAGAATACCGTACCAAATCTTTTATGGATTGCTGCGCAAAAATCCCTTTTACAAATAACAAACTGCTTTGTGATTCGTGACGCAAAATATCAAGCAATGTTAAAGCACCTATTGGCTCATCGCGGTGCATTAAAGGTAACTGGGGTTGATTAAAGCGGAGCATGGTGAGCATGGCTTCAAACATGTAAGCATTGGAGTCGAGGACTTCGAACTCTTGAGTCATGACATCACTGATTGGAGTAGTCAGCGGCAGACCGTCGGCCACAATGCGCTGGCGCAAGTGCTGATCGGTTAAAATTCCTTTTAGTTTTGATTGGCCACTTTCAGGCTCTGAATGCGATGAACACACCAAGATAAACGACACATCTTCTTCGCCCATGCGTTTGGCCGCTTGCTGAACCGTCATCTCTGGCGAGGCAATAACCGGGCGGCGCGCCAAAATGGTTTTGGCTTGCACCGTTGATAAATCACTGGACTCTACTGAGCGTGATACAGTACCACGCAATACCTCGGCTTCATCGGTTTCAAAATAATCACCAAATGCATCGTATTCGGCAAAATACTGTTTAAACAATTCATCAGGAATGCAATACACCAAGGTGTCATCCAGTGCCTTTACAGGAAAGCGCACCGAGCCATTCATTAACACACCCATCTGGCCAAAGATGCCCCCTTCCGCTAAACGATTATGTAACTCGCCATTGCGGTGAAACACTTCAACCGAGCCACTGCGTACCACATACAAATCTTTTATAGGATCACGAAAATTAAGTATCTGTGAGCCTGCACGAAAATAAGCAATCTCAATGGATTGCGCTAACGCATCACGCGCCTCTTCAGGCAGCTCATCAAACGGCTGGTACTGAGAAAGAAAACTGGAAACCTCCACCTGCTCGGCTTGCACGGGCCTACCCCTTAAAAAATAATGTATGTTTGAAGTATGCACCGAACACAGCACAACACAAGTTAAGTGGTGCACACCTTGATAGAAATCGGGCAATAAAAAAGGCCACTTATTTTCATAAGCGGCCTTTTATCATTCGCATTAACGCGGGGAATTATTTTTCATTTTTTACCATTTCATTCATCAATTCTTGCTCTTCATGCAAGTCATCGATGTCATCATCGGTGTGCGGCAAAATCAAGTTTAATACAATGGCCACAAGACCACATAAACTCACACCTTGTAAGCTGAAATCACCAAAGGTGAACGCCATACCGCCAATACCAAACACAAGCGTGGTCGAGACAATCACAAGATTGCGGCGCTCATTTAGATTTACTTTCGCTTTAATTAAGATATTCATACCCACTGCGGCAATCGAGCCAAACAGAAGAATCAAAATACCGCCCATTACTGGTGTTGGAATGGTTTGCAGCAA
Organism: Bermanella sp.; assembly: GCA_002683575.1. Taxonomy (GTDB): domain Bacteria; phylum Pseudomonadota; class Gammaproteobacteria; order Pseudomonadales; family Oceanobacteraceae; genus Bermanella. Next base: position 18,161 of record NYTP01000100.1, on the reverse strand, counting down.
AATACCAAACTTAGCAATAAAGGCCAGTACGATGGCAATACCGGCCGCCCACGTCATCACTACCGGATTAAACGCGCGGGTTAACATCACCGCACCGGTCACTTCTGAGTAAGTGGTATTTGGTGGACCACCAAATAACGAAGCCGCCGAGGTGGCAAGACCATCACCTAGCAAAGTACGATGCAGGCCTGGTTTTTCAACGTAGTTTTTACCGGTTACGCTGCTAATGGCCAGCACGTCACCCACGTGTTCAATGGCAGGTGCAATAGCAACAGGCAACATGAACAAGATAGCCGCCAAGTGGAACTCAGGGGCAATGAAGTTTGGCATGGCAACCCACTCAGAGTTATTAACCTGTGTCATATCGAGCATGCCACTGAAACCAGCAACCGTATAACCCACAGCCACACCCGCTAAGATAGGCACTAAACGGAAAATACCCTTAGCATAAACCGCAACAATTAAGGTGCTCACTAACGCAGCCATAGACACAAGCAGCGCTTCGCCATATGGAAATAGCTCAGCCGCACCGTCACCGGTTTTACCCATGGCCATGTTCACCGCAATAGGCGCCAAGCCCAAACCAATGATCATGATGATTGGACCCGTTACCACCGGTGGCATTAAGCGATGCAGAAAACCTGGGCCACGAATCGCCACAATGCTGGCGATCACCACATACACTAAGCCCGCGCAAAATAGCGCACCCATGGTGGCCGCGGTTCCCCACGTTTGCACACTAAATGCGATAGGGGCAATAAATACAAACGAGGAGGCCAGAAATACCGGCACACTACGTTTTGTGACCACTTGGAAAATTAATGTACCCACACCAGCGGTAAACAAAGCCACGCTTGGATCAAGACCGGTAATTAACGGCATCAACACCAGGGCACCAAATGCAACAAACAGCATTTGCAAGCCAGCTAGTGCCGTGCGCCAAGTTTTGTTTTCGATTTGATTACTCATGAAAAACCTTAATATTATTTTGTGCCGAAGATTTTATCGCCAGCATCATCCAGACCCGGAATGATGTAGCCCTGTTCGTTTAGATGACTATCTACAGATGCGGTGTAAATGTCCACGTCAGGGTGTGCCGCTTGTACTTTAGCGATGCCCTCTGGGGCCGCAACCAGCACAAGTGCACGAATGCTTTCACAGCCAGCGGCTTTTAATAGGTCGATAGTGGCAATCATCGAACCACCAGTGGCCAGCATTGGGTCGATCACCAAAGAGATTCGTTGGTCAATGTCACCGGCTAACTTGTCAAAGTAGCTCACAGGCTCAAGGGTTTCTTCGTCGCGGTACAGACCCACTACACTGATTTTGGCGCTTGGTAGCAATTCCAATACGCCGTCTAACATACCAAGGCCAGCACGAAGAATCGGCACGACGGTGATTTTTTTACCACGAATACGCTGCGCAGTGATTTCACCACACCAGCCTTCTAGTGTGTAATCTTCCAGTTCTAGGTCTTTAGTGGCTTCATAAGTAAGCAGGTTGCCTACTTCACCCGCCAATTGGCGAAAGCTGCGAGTACTGCGATCACTGGCTCGCATTAAACCAATTTTGTGTTTTACTAGGGGGTGGCTGATTTCATGTACGCTCATGGAGGCCTCTGTCGAAATGTTTGAAAATGAAAGCACTGACCGCTTAGTGGGCGTGGCCCTGTGTCAGTTTAGCGCGATAATGCGAATTTTGTCACAGACGGAAAAAACAGGCGACAAGAAATTGACCGGATGATCAACTTATTCAAAAGTTTTCACGATTTTTGCTTAAAAATGTGAAATTACGCTTTTACAGGCATAAAAAAACCCGCCAAAAGACGGGTTAAAAGTAGAACCTAAGTTCTCGCTACATTCTCACTGTGCTCTCTTGCAAAAGCACAAACCCATCATGAAACCTATTCCGTTGGGTATCTGTAGCAGAAATGTATCCTCGTGTAACATCTTGTAAATAAAGCAGTATTTAAGAAAAGTTGGCCAAACCGGTCTACCTACAAGGTTATAGCTGATGGCTTTTTGGCCACTGCAAACTCATTTTTGCCCCCTGCCAACGACTATCACCAACCATGGCCTGACCTTCATGCCAGTAAATAATTCGCCGCACAATGGACAACCCTAAACCATAACCACCGGATGCCCGCGTTCGGCTATCATCTAAACGCGTGAAGGGTGAAAACACTCGTTGCCAGTCTTTTTCTGGAATGCCAGGACCATCATCCTCTACATCAATTCGGCACATGCCGTTATCGAAACTGTATTCGATCCAAACTTTGCCTTTTGCATAGCGACACGCATTACCCACTAAATTTTGTATAGCCCTATGCATATAGCGGTATTCAACATCACTGAAAATCTGATCTTCAGCAACGGTTTGGCTGTGCCACTGAATATCAACCTTATCTGTGCGCCGACGGGTTTCTTCAACGACTTGATCAACAAGGTCCAGCATATTGGCTTGTTTAAATTCCAATATAGGACCGCCCTCTTCTAGACGAGCATAGGTGAGAATTTCGTCCACTAATTCATCAAGCTCTTGTAGGTCTTGATCCATTTCATGCAGTTGCTTTTGTGTGTAGTCATCAGTGGTGGTGTCTTCGAGCATTTGCACACCAAAACGCATCCGCGCCACTGGCGTGCGCAATTCATGACTGACCGCTCGAATCATTTCTTTTTGAACCCCCATTAAACGTTGTATATGAGTCGCCATACGGTTAAACGCATCACCCAAGCGACCGAATGCATCTTGCGAGTCGACCTTCACTCTAGAATTAAGGTGCCCTGCTGCAATGCGAGTGGCGGCACGTTCTAAGCGCTGTAAGTTCACTTCAAAGCGATACACCAGCCAGTAAACAGCAATGCCGGTTAAAATAATGGCCAGCACAATCACCACCAGCACGGAGGGCAAAGACAAACCTTGCCTAAATAAAATAGGCCCCATTTCAATCACCTGTTTGGCTTCAGGTAAATAGGTATAAAAGCTACCCGTGCTGCCATCCATGTCGTAGTAAGCCAGGTAGTCTGGTGCCGTCATGTGCCCGCGCTCAGATTCAAACGTTTTGGCTTCTTGTTCACTAAGCACGCGTATGGGTAAATTATAGTGACTGGAGTAGACGTCTATCAGTTCGCTTAATGTGCGTGTATCACGCTGCAACAATTGGCGAATCAGCGTAGCAGCACCCCGAATATGCGTGGTGCGAAAGTCATTAAAAACCCCGGTCAAAACATAATCGACTTCAGCTAAACGCACCGAGGCTTGCACTTTTAGGCTGCCGTTATCGAGTTTGTCTAATAAATACTGACCTTGCTGAAGACGAGCTTGCTCTACCTTGCTGGCATCGGTTTGATCCAGAGGCGTCAGGGTAAGGGGAACACCGAGCAATTTAGCCACAGGCGCAAGATCACCCTTGGCTGCTTTGATCTCACCAATGGCCAACAAAAGAATGCCGCCCATAATGGTCTGCTGATGTTGCTTTTGATTAATGTGGTCTACTAACCATAAAGAGCCCAGTGTCGAAATCGACACCAGCAATAAAATGGTTAGAACACCCACGTACACACGAGAAAAAATGGTGGCTCTCCTGCTTGCAAAAAAACGATTGTGCCTAGATTTCTTTTACAAACAAGTAGCCTTTGCTACGAACGGTCTTAATACGCTTTGGTTGCAACGGGTCGTCGCCAATTTTAGGACGAATGCGGCTAATGCGCACATCAATAGAGCGATCTTGGCCATCGTATTCAATACCACGCAAGGCGGTAAAAATTTCTTCACGACTTAATACTCGCCCAGCATTGGAGCTAAGCAGCCACAATAAATCGAATTCGGCACTGGTCAGATCAATGGGTTCTTCATCCAGCCACGCTTCACGCATGCCATTATCAACAATTAAATTCGCAAAGGTGACTCGATTTTGCTCGCCACTGGCAGCGGCTTGTGCAGAGGCCGTATCGGGGGTTTCTTTCACTCGACGTAACAAGGCGCGAATACGCGCAAGCAATACACGGGGTCTTGCTGGTTTGGCAAGGTAATCATCGGCCCCCATCTCTAGACCAAGTACCTGGTCAAGGTCATCGTCGCGGGCCGTAAGCATGATAATTGGGCCATGATAATACGGGCGCACCAGCCGGCAAATAGATAAGCCATCTTCGCCAGGCAACATAAGATCCAGAATGACAAGATCCGGTTGCTCACTTTTAATGCGCTCAACCGCTCGGGTGCCATCCCCTTCGACGGAGACATCCATCCCGTTAGACTCTAAATACTCGCGGGTTAACCCTGCCAGGCGTTCATCGTCTTCTACGATTAAGATTTGCCATGCTTCATCCGATTGCACTGCCTGTTCCATAGATCATCCCAGAATAGATAAGTTACTCTAATATACATTAATTTAGACGCTTATCAGCATCCTGCCTAGTTGTGTGACAGTTTAAGGCTTGCTTTCAATCTAAAAACTGAAAAAGCCCAACAAAGACTGACAGTCATTCGTCTCTAAGATGTACCACCCTAACTCGTATTTGTTTTATATGGTGGTTACCCATATCACTCAAAAAACGATCCCCAATAAACGGACTAAGGCACATCGATCACAATACAGCCAGCACAACGCAAAAGGGCTGCTTTGACTGAAACGGCATTGTAAGGCTCAATCAAAATAGATCAATTACTCTAAGTTGGTACTTTTTTATTGGTTATCACCAGCGAACATAGTGTTGTGATTTTTTTCAGTTTTTAGTTGAAAACCAACCTGTCCACACTTTAAGATTGATGCATATTAGTGATGACCAGATCGTGGCGTTAGTATTTACTAACAACCTTAATTTACACACCGATTACCCACACTTTATCCACAAGCCCATTCCTGCCTAAACACTATATATGGGGTTGATTCCAAGTCTTAACCGCAATATGCTGTGCTTACTCCGAGTTTCAGCAGTATTGAATGTTCGTATTTTGATCACAGTTACTTAAAACAAGAACAAAGTGATCAGTTAACAGCCAAATCTTTATTCGGAACTTCAACAAACCAATTTTTTTATACCCGCCCCTTTCATTAGGGCTGGTGTTTTTCGTATGGGCAAGGGTCAGAAATGAACAGCACACTTCATGTGACAAAACGGGACGGAAATCGTGCTCCTTTAGATTTAGATAAAATCCATAAGGTGCTGACGTGGGCTGCAGAGGGTTTAAGTAACGTCTCTGTATCTGAAGTTGAGCTTCGCGCGCAAATTCAGTTCACCGATGGTATTTCCACTTCCGACATTCATGAGACGCTCATTAAGTCAGCCGCTGACTTAATCTCAGAAAATACAGCCGATTACCAATATATGGCTGCGCGCCTAAATATCTTCCATTTGCGCAAAAAAGCCTACGGCCAGTTTGAGCCACCTACTTTATATGACCAAGTTGCCCGCTTAGTCGACAGTGACCGCTATGACCGCCACTTATTAGAAGACTACTCTGAAGCTGACTTTAAAGAGATGGATAACTTCATCGACCATAGTCGCGATCTTAACTTTGCCTATGCCGCCGTTAAGCAGCTTGAAGGTAAGTACCTTGTACAAAACCGTGTAACTGGCGAAGTATTCGAAAGCCCACAGTTCTTATATGTATTGATCGGTGCCTGCTTATTCTCTAAGTATGAGAAATCAAATCGTATGGATTACATCCGTCGTTTTTATGATGCGGTGTCTACTTTCAAACTGTCGCTACCTACGCCGATTATGGCTGGTGTACGTACACCGACTCGCCAGTTCAGCTCATGCGTATTAATTGAAACCGACGACAGCTTAGATTCTATCAATGCCGCCGCCGGCGCCATTGTTAAATATGTTTCTCAACGTGCCGGCATTGGTATTAATGCTGGTCGTATTCGCGCACTGGGTAGTCCTATTCGCGGTGGCGAAGCCTTCCATACAGGTTGCATTCCCTTCTACAAGCATTTCCAAACGGCTGTTAAAAGCTGTTCTCAAGGTGGTGTTCGTGGTGGCGCAGCGACCTTGTTCTACCCTATTTGGCACATGGAAGTTGAGTCTTTATTAGTCCTTAAAAACAACCGCGGTGTGGAAGAGAACCGCGTTCGTCACCTTGATTACGGCGTACAGCTTAATAAGGTAATGTATGAGCGTTTGATCAAAGGCGGCAACATTACTTTGTTCAGCCCATCTGATGCCCCAGGTCTATACGATGCATTCTTCGAAGACCAGGTGAAGTTTGAAGAGCTTTATATTAAATACGAAAACGACCCGCACATTCGCAAGCAAACCATCAAAGCGGCTGAGTTGTTCTCTATTTTGATGCAAGAGCGTGCCAGCACTGGCCGTATTTACATTCAGAATGTGGATCACTGTAATACTCATAGTCCATTTGATTCCACGGTTGCACCGATTCGTCAGTCAAACTTATGTTTAGAGATCGCCTTACCGACTAAGCCGTTAAAAGAAATTAACGACCCTGAAGGTGAGATCGCATTATGTACATTGGCAGCGTTCAACCTTGGCGCCCTTGAAAATCTTGACGAACTAGAAGAGCTTGCTGACATTATCGTACGTGCGCTTGATAACCTATTAAGCTACCAAGACTACCCAATGCCAGCCGCTGAGATATCCAGCATGTCTCGTCGAACTCTGGGTGTAGGTGTCATTAACTACGCTTACTATCTTGCGAAAAACGGCGTGAAATACAGCGACGGCAGTGCACTAGGTTTAACCCACCAAACATTTGAGGCCATTCAATACTACCTATTAAAAGCCTCTAACAAACTGGCTCAAGAAGTGGGCCCGTGTGACAAGTTCAGCGAAACCACTTACTCGCAAGGTATTCTGCCAATTGATACCTACAAAAAAGAACTGGATGCGGTTTGCAACGAAGAACTGCGTTATGACTGGGAAGCACTGCGCGGTGAAATCAAAACTCACGGCCTACGTAACTCAACACTTACGGCGCTGATGCCTTCTGAAACATCCTCTCAGATCAGCAACGCGACCAACGGCATTGAGCCACCACGTGGTTACATCAGCGTGAAGGCATCAAAAGACGGTATTTTGAAACAAGTTGTGCCTGATTTTGAAAACATCAAAGGTAACTATGAGCTGTTATGGCAGTGGCCAAACAATGATGGTTACTTGCAGCTTGTGGGTGTTATGCAGAAGTTTGTTGACCAAGCCATCTCTGCCAATACCAACTACGACCCGTCTAAGTTCGAAGGCGGCAAGGTGCCAATGAAAGTATTATTAAAAGACTTATTGTCTAGCTATAAACTTGGCCTTAAAACCTTGTACTACCACAACACCCGTGACGGTGCAGACGATTCTCAGCAAGACTTAGAAGACGACTGCGCAGGCGGTGCGTGTAAAATCTAAAACCCCTGCAAGCCCGTATAGGGCTTGATGGTTTTTAAATCACTAAGGGTAATCGCTTTGTGCATTACCCTTATTCAATAAGCTTAAGCTTATTGTCATTCTCAGAAGTGTAAAACATGGCTTATCAAACATTTAACCGTAATACATTCGACGCCTTTAGCCAGCCTATGTTTTTTGGCGAGCACGTGAATGTTTCCCGTTACGACACGCAAAAATATAAAATATTTGAACAGCTGATTGAAAAGCAGCTTTCTTTTTTCTGGCGCCCAGAAGAAGTGGATCTTTCTACTGACCGCAAAGATTTTGCAAACCTGCCTGATCATGAAAAACACATTTTCTTGAGCAACCTGAAATACCAAACCCTGCTAGACAGCATTCAAGGGCGCTCCCCTAACGTGGCGCTTTTACCAATTGTATCTTTACCAGAACTAGAAACCTGGATTGAAACTTGGTCATTCAGTGAAACCATTCACAGCCGCTCTTACACGCATATTATTCGCAACGTGATTAGTGACCCGGCCTCTGTGTTTGATGACATTGTGAGCAACGAATACATCACTAAACGTGCAGAAAGTGTCACCAAATACTATGACGATTTAATTGAAGGTGTGACTTATTACCAAAATCTAGGCGAAGGTCAGCACCAAATAAACGGTGAGACCGTTGATATCAGCTTGCGTGATTTGAAACGTAAACTGTATCTAACCGTTGCCTCGGTTAACGTACTAGAAGCCATTCGTTTTTATGTGAGTTTTGCATGCAGCTTTGCGTTCGCTGAGCGAGCAAAAATGGAAGGCAATGCAAAAATCATTAAGTTGATCGCACGTGATGAAGCCCTTCACCTAACTGGCACTCAGCACATGCTGCAAATTTGGGCCATGGGTAAAGACGACCCTGAAATGGGTGAAATTACCAAAGAGTGTCGCGAAGAAGTCATCGAGATTTTCCGTGAAGCCGCTGAGCAAGAAAAAGAGTGGGCTGAATATTTATTCAAAGACGGCAGCATGATTGGTCTGAACAAAGATATTCTTTGCCAGTACGTTGAATACATTACCAACCAACGCCTTGCTGCTATTGGTCTGGATAGCATCTTCCCGACTAAGCAAAACCCGCTACCGTGGATTAACGCCTGGTTAGTGAGTGACAATGTTCAGGTTGCACCGCAAGAAGCCGAAATCAGTTCTTATCTAGTGGGTGCCATCGATAGCGCATTGTCACTAGAAGATTTCAGCGACATCGAACTGTAAGCTTGGCTCAACCATGCTGGCTATGAACGACAAAACAGACGATCTGGATTCAGATTTTCATCTTGAAGATGACGCCATTGATCATCAGGACTTCCAATTGGAAAGTCCTGATGTTTCAGACGTGTCAGAAGAATCCCTACCCCAGCCAGAGCTTTATTTACCGCTTGGCAATCCAGAAGCCCCTCAAGAAGAACAACAACTTGAAATCCAAGGCTTCGAAAAACCCGTATACGCTGTACAAATAGACGATATGAAAGAGCCTCTGGCCTTTCACTTTGCAAACAACCTTTTAGAAAGCCTAGAAGCACAGGGCGTTCAACTGCCTTATCAGTGCCGTGAAGGCTACTGTGGCGGCTGTCGCACCGATCTTATTGAGGGTGAAGTGGCTTATTTACAAGAGCCCATGGCGTGGATCAACGAAGGAGAAATCCTCCCTTGTTGCTGCGTACCTAAAACCCCATTAAAACTGAAATTAAAAGGTTAAGCGTTAACGAACCCAAACCCAAAAGGAAACCCCATGATTCGCCCAAGTATTGGCAAAGTGGCCCCTGCCTTCACCACATTAGATGAAAACGGCAACAAGGTGGCACTAAAGGATTTTCGCGGTCAAACCGTGGTTTTGTATTTTTACCCAAAAGCGATGACACCTGGCTGCACCACACAAGCTTGCAGCTTAAGAGACAGTAAAAAAGAATTAGATAAACTAAATGTGGTGACCTTGGGTATCAGCCCAGATGCCCCTGCTCGCCTGCTAAAATTCAAAGAGCGTGACAACCTAAACTTTACACTGCTTTCAGATGAAGACCACGCCATTGCGGATAAATACGGCGTTTGGGGGCCTAAGAAGTTCATGGGACGCGAATTCGACGGCATTCACCGTATTACCTTTATCATCGATGAAAAAGGCAAGCTGGTTCATATCATGGACAAGTTCAAGACGAAGACCCACCACGATGATGTACTTGCCTATCTAAAAGGTGAATAAGTTAAAATCACCGGCTAAGTAAGCCTGTTACGCTACTCTGTCTATACTTAGGTATAAGTTGCAGACAGAGTAGTTCTTATTATAAAAAACGTCTGATTTATTACGTTTAAAGATAAGACTCCCATTTACTAGGAGGAAACATGGCGAATCTCAACCCTCATTACGACTTCGACCGCTTTGCAGAATACTTATGTGTGACAATCGCTGACAATGTGGCGCGTTGCCAACTAAGCCAAAATAAAGTACAAAAAGTGCGCATCTACACCTCTAACGATGCCTTATGGCCCACGGCCTTCAAAGTACTTTTAGAAAATGAATTAGTGGCCCCATTACACAGCCACACAATTTCAAATGCTGACGCCAGCTATGACATTAGTTACCGCTATCGCTGCCCAAGCGCTATCCCATTCAAAGCGGCGCAGGCCAGCAATATTACCTCGCCTTTTATTGAGCAGGCTAAGAAGATGGACGCTGACTTCTATACAGATGCATGGTCTTTGAGCTTACCCGGCTGCATTCCATATCTGCTTAAACAAGTGGCCTACCGAAATGTCAGCATTAACCTAGCCAAGCAACTTCAAGCTCAGGGCATCGCTATATCAGAAGAGTTCAGCGTGCAATTTCATGATGGCGAGAATTTTATAAGTTTCAACTATGACAATCTGACTCAGCAAATCTCACAGCAAATTCAGTTTTATTTGAACGATGAAAAGGTGAAGCAAATTGCCTGCGATGTGTGCTTTAAACACCCACAAAACAAGCAGTGGTTCATGAGTCTTTAGCGAATTACGCGTAAATACCAGCCATAAAAAAAGCCCCTAAGCAGTGACCTGCCTAGGGGCTTTTTTTGTGTCACCCATTATTTATTGGATTTCACAACATTTTTAACTTTTTGAATTAAGCCATCCATCAGCTCTTTGGCTTCTTGCCAAGCTTCTTCACTTAATTCAAGCAAGCTTTCACGGCGTAGCGTTTCTTGATCGATCATATTTTCTAGATCTTCAATCACTTTATGCTGTGCTTTTAAAATTTTCTTATTGGCTTTTTTTTCTAAATCCGCCAATGTTGATTTCGCGTCCTTGACCTGTTTTTGCAGTTCCTTTATTCGCTTCTTACCCATAGCTTTCTCCTTAGCTCATGCTAGACATAATAAATACACATAAGGCCGGCAACAAGAAGAATACACTCAGCACGTACAAGGCAGCTAGTGAGTGACGCTTGGTTGCAACTTCAGCTAAACGCTCAGCGGCTTTCAAAGGTATTTCTCGAAGGAACGGAATGCCGTAAATCACGATCACACCCGATAAGTTATACATTAAGTGAACAAGGGCAATTTGCAAGGCAACCACTGCACCTACGCCAGAAACCGCTGTAGCAGCAAGTAACGCAGTGATGGTTGTGCCAATATTCGCACCCAATGTGAATGGGTAAATATCACGTGGTTTAAACACACCAGAACCCACTAACGGGATCATCAGACTGGTAGTAGTAGACGACGACTGAACCAGTACCGTCACAACTGCACCACTGGCAATACCCGAAACCGGGCCACGACCGATGGCACCGTGAAGAATTTTCTTAGCACGACCAACCATCAGGCCTTTCAGTACTCGACCAATAATCGTGATCGATACAAAAATCAATAAGATACCCAAGCCAATTAGCACCAGTGCAGCGACTTTATCAGGGAATACACCCAAAAGTGATTTGATCTCACTGATCACCGGCTTAGTCATAGGCTTAATGAAGTTAAAGCCTTTTAAACTCATGGAGTCAGCGCCAATCATGTGCGTTGACAACCAAGCACTGCCCTTTTGTAGGAAACCAAAAATAATTTCAAGCGGCAAGAAGATCGCCACACACATCAGGTTGAAGAAATCATGAACCGTTGCGGCAGCAAATGCGCGACGGAACTCAGACTTCTTACGCACGTGACCTAAACTCACCAAGGTATTGGTAATGGTGGTACCAATGTTGGCACCCATCACCATCGGGATCGCAATTTCAATAGGCAAACCACCAGCCACAAGGCCTACGATAACCGAGGTTACTGTACTGGAGCTTTGAACGAGTGCGGTGGCAAGGATACCAATAAGAAGTGCGAGGAAGGGGTTTGTAGCAAAGGCGAATAATTCTCTAGCGCCGTCTGATCCACCGGATATCCATTTAAAGCCGGATCCTACGAGACCAACCGAGAGCAAGATGGCGTATATGCCTGCTAAAAGAATTAGCCAGCTTAAAATACGCTTTTGGGTACTATTAGTAAGTTGTTGTTCAGCAGATTCAGTCATGCCAGAACCCTATCTAAAAATTTGGCGCAAGTTTAACACCGCTTTTTCATTAGTACAGTTCTAAACCCAACTGAATGACAATTTATGCAAAAAAAAAGCGCCAAAAAGGCGCTAAAATAAAAATAAGGAGTCACACAATGATCAGCTCTTAGACAAAACTGATGTGATTATAATACGACCACATCCTTGTCAACACCGTTTGCTTTGTGTGCTGTTTTGTAAACTTATGTAACAAAATTCGATATTTAATGGGTTTGGCCGATATATTTAGCATGATATACCCCCGCTTGGCTTTTGTAGCCCTATTCTTGTTCATACTTAGTGACGCGTGCATGGCGGAATTTATGAGCGTGTCTTATGGCATCCGAAACCTTGAGCAGCAATACAGTGATCAAAATACCCGCGCTCAAGTTGAAACCAACATGATTGAACTGAACACCCAGTCTTATCGGCTAAAAACCAGCGGCTGGTTTGCCAGAGGGCCCAGTATAAGCGCTCAACACAACCAAAATCACCTAGACATTGATACCCACACCCCGTTATATCAATTCAGTCTTCATCAAGGGTTATGGTTTCAGTTTGAATGGCAGCAAGATACTTTTGATTCGCAATCAAAAAGCGCCCAAATATACCTGGATGAAAACGGGAATGCACAGGCCATTAACCCACAGGACAATATTATTCTAGAGCGGTATTTTCAACGGGCCCACGTCTACTGGTATGAGAGCGTTAAACAAGAAGGTCCAATTAATCGAGTGGGTCTGTTTTATTCGCTGGAGACCAGCCCTGCCAGCGCTGAGATCAGCTCCACCAATGCCAGCTTATTCGACGGCCAATTTTCAGGCTTTGGCTTCAGCCTAGGGCGAATAAAAGATGACAAAGGTCTAAATTTTCAATGGCAACTTAACATCGCGCAACTTGATACCCACTTTAGTAACAACACGACCAATCACCGCGCACTGTCATCTTTAGAAAGTACGGTATACCAACTGCACCTAGAGCTGGATTGGCACTATCGTTATTACCTTGCACCCTACTGGTACCTGGCACCAAGTATTCACTATCAATACAGCACGCTATTGCAAACTCAGCTCCAACCCGAGGTGATTGAGCATGAGCCTTTGAATTTCTCCCAATTCAGTGGTTTTGTCAGTCTCCGGCGATACTTTTAAAAAGACCTCAATTAAGCGCTCTGCTGCGAGTCGTCTTCAAAATCAAAGGTCACTTGTAGCTCTTGCTGCTCTACTTCAATCCAGTTTCGACCACGGTGCTTCGCATCATAGAGCAGGCTATCTGCCCGCTCGAGAATCTGCTCAATGGTTTCTGGTGACTTAAATGCGGTAATACCCGCTGATAATGTGAGCTTAAGCTCAGGCGCTTCAGGAAACCGCATCTCTCGCCATTTTTCAGCCATACGCTGACACACACCATGGGCGGCATCCAAGTTTGTATCCGCCAGCACCAATACAAATTCCTCTCCACCAATGCGCGCCCCCAAGTCCACTTCCCTTAAAGAATTGGTCATCAAGTTTGCAAATGATTTAAGCACCTTATCGCCAAAGGGGTGACCATACTTGTCGTTTACTTTTTTAAAGTGATCAAGGTCCAGGTAACACACTACAAAGCCATAACGACTCCGATTAGCCAGCGCGCGCTGCTGAGACAACATTTGCATCAAATAACGGCGGTTATATAAACCCGTTAATTCATCCGTAATGGCCAGCTCTTCAATTCGAGAAACCGCACCTTTTAACTCTCGATGGCGCTCACCCAATGACTGGCGCAAATTACTGAACTCATTGCCCATTAATACAAACCCACACAGGGATAAGCCAAAGCCTACAAATACAAAGAACTCTTGTGACAGCTCAATGTCTTCAGGGCGATGCTGATATACCCACATAAGGCTGGCGAAATAACAGGTGAGTGTAAAAAGTGTGAAGCCGTAAAAGCCTCGAATGGAAAGCCGGAATGCGCCAAATGACATGACCAATAAATAACCCATGAGCATGAGCGGGCGGATATCATGTAAGAAGCACATCAATACACTGATGCAACTGGTCACCCATACCATTTGCGGCAGCGTCATACTGGCATCTTTAAAACGAAGATTACCGGATAAAGCAATGATTAAAACAAACACACCATGGCCAAGCCACATCATGCTTGTAAGCACTAAAACATGTGCAGTGGGAATCACAAAATAGCCAAGATGGGATGCCAGCCAGCACAACAATAGTAAGGAGAACACGCCTAGGTTCGACAATACAGAGCGTCTTAAACGCAAAGCCTGCTTTTGAGATTGCAGCATCGTCCATCCTTGGCGCTATTGACCAGCGCCTTTGTTATTTTTATGGTGGGCCATCTTACTCGCTTGTCCGCACTCTTGAAACCGTATCTAACCAACCGTTATAAAGGGCATTTCTTTCAGTGTCTTTCATCTGAGGTTTGAACTCGGCCTGCTCTTGCCAAAGCTGACAAACTTCTTCAATACTGGCAAAAACACCGCCACTTAAACCCGCCAAGAATGCCGCGCCAAGGGCCGTGGTTTCCGTAATAACGGGGCGCTCAATCGGTACATCACAGATATCTGACAAAAACTGAACCACCCAGTCATTGACCACCATGCCACCATCCACTCTTAAGTGGGCCGGCATGGCTTGATCTTTTTTCATCGCTTCAAGTAAATCCCGGGTTTGATAGCACACACTTTGTAATCCTGCCGTTACGATCTCAGCAATGCCTGTGTCTCGGCTCAACCCCATGATCGCGCCACGCGCATCTGGGTCCCAATATGGCGCGCCCAAACCAGTAAAAGCAGGTACCAAATATACGTGATTATTCGCGCCAACCGATTGCGCCAAATCAAGGGTTTCACTGGCATGCTGAATCAGCTTCAGACCATCACGAATCCATTGGATGGTGGCCCCTGCCATGAAGATACTGCCTTCTAAGGCGTAATGGGTCACATCACCAATTTGATACGCGACAGTGGTTAGCAAGCGGTGCTGGCTCTTACGTGGCGTATCACCGGTATTAAGAATCAAGAAACAACCGGTACCATAGGTACTTTTCGCCATGCCTTCTTTAAAACATGCTTGGCCAATTAAGGCCGCCTGTTGGTCACCTGCAATGCCACCCACATGAATCGGTGCGCCAAAAATATCGGCATGGGTATGACCAAATTCGCAGCTCGATGGATGAATACTGGGCAACATGGATTTGGGCACATCAAAAATCGATAGCAACTCATCGTCCCATTGCAATGCATGAATATCACATAACAGGGTGCGCGAGGCATTGGTGACATCGGTCTTATGCTCACCGGTTAAACGCCACAGAATAAATGTATCAATTGTGCCAAATGCCAACTCACCTTTTTCGGCTCGCGCCCGAGCACCCTCAACATGATCTAAAATCCATTTAATCTTGGTTGCAGAGAAATAAGGGTCGAGTAATAAGCCGGTTTTTTCACTGATGGTTTCTTCTAAACCCTGAGCTTTCAGTTCTGCACAAAATGACGCGGTGCGGCGGTCTTGCCAAACAATCGCTCGGTGAATGGCTTTGCCGCTTTGCTTATCCCATATCACTGTGGTTTCGCGCTGATTAGTAATACCAATACTGGCGATATCCTGCGGGCGCAATTTGGCTAGCGCCAAAGCACGCTGACACACATCAACGACCGATGAGATGATGTCTTCTGCATCATGCTCTACCCAACCTGACTGGGGAAAGTGCTGTGGAAATTCTTGTTGGGCTTGAGCGACGATTTGCGCCTTTTCATCAAATACAATAGCGCGGGAGCTGGTGGTGCCTTGATCAATTGCGAGAATAAATTGACTCATGTGAATGCCTGGAATTTTTATTATGGACAAATTTGGCCCTTATTATGCCTGACAATTAGCGATTTCACTTTAGTAAATTTGAGCTAACCTTAAAAACAGAAGCCATGAAGGATTAAGCTTAGTGATGCCATTATGAAAAAGAATCTTCCGATTACTGATAACGAGCGCGTAGTAGAAAGCCACGAACGGATAATTTCTTCTACTAACCTTAAAGGCGCTATCGAGCACGTCAATCAGGATTTCCTGAACATAAGTGGTTTCACTGAAGAAGAGCTAACTCACAAAAACCACAACATTGTGCGCCACCCAGACATGCCTCCCGCCGCGTTTAAACAAGCGTGGGATTACCTGAAAGCAGGCAAACAGTGGAAAGGCATTGTTAAAAACCGCTGTAAAAATGGCGACTACTATTGGGTTGATGCTTTCATCACCCCAGTAAAAGAAAATAACCAAGTAGTTGGATACGAATCTGTACGCTATAAACCAACAGCCAAGGCCATTGAGCGCGCAGAAAGAGTCTACAACCGGCTGAACAAAGGCCGCTCAGCGTTCCCCTCAAAAGACAAATTTAAAGCCTTGCCCATTGGGCAAATTCTTAGTGTGTTACTGGGTTTATCAGCCGTGGCCATTGGTCATTACTTCAATCCACTCATGGCGTTAATTCCAGTAGCCGGACTGGCATTCGTTCAAGGTAATGCCCTACGAAACTTGAAGCTGGTACTAAAAAAAGCGCGCACGATCACACAAGATCCTTTGGCTTCTTACATTTATACCGGTCGCAATGACGATGTAGGTGAGATTTTAATGGCATTTGAGCACATGCAGAGCCAAATCATCACCTTGCGCGAGCGCATACAAGACACCTGCGTACCGATCCAGCAAGCAAGTGGCATCAGTCATCAAGCCGCGGAAAACAGCTTAGTGAAACTTAACGAGCAACTCGATGCCGCCACCATGTTTGCCGCAGCATTCGAACAAGTCACCACGCAATTTGATTCCATATCTGACTCTGTTAATGAAACAGCCGAACAAACTGAGAAAGCACAAAATGATATGCAAAGCAGTGAGCAACAAATGCAAAAAGCGAAAACCACATTAGAGGCAATGGTTGAGACCATCAATCAAGCCAGCAACAATGTGCAAAAGCTGTCAGAGCATTCCGAGTCGATTCACAGCTTTCTTGAAGTGATTCAGGCCATTGCTGAACAAACTAATCTATTGGCGCTAAATGCTGCCATCGAAGCGGCTAGAGCGGGCGAGCAAGGCCGTGGATTTGCGGTTGTAGCCGATGAAGTAAGAACATTGGCAAACCGAACATCTGAGTCCACCGAAGAAATTCGCCGCATTGTCGATCTACTCCGTCATGGTGCTCAAGATGCCACTGAGGTCATGGATCAATCACGCGAGCAAGCCTCAGGAAATGCTGAACAAATCAATGAAACTTATGCGACCCTTCAACAGGTACGCAACAGCGTTGATGAAATCAACGAACAAATGAGCACTATCAACCTTGCGGTTCGAGAGCAAAGACAAGGCAGTGAAGAGATAAACAGGCACATGGAAACCATTCGCCAAAGCGCACAGGATAATACCGAGAGCGCAGAAGACTCACGCACCGCGGCCACCAAGGTGACAAACTTGGTCGACGAGCAATTTAATATCATTGAACGTTTTCGCTAGCTTTCATCCGTTGTGCCACTGGGCTATAGTTTGATGTCGCCATATTTAAAATAAAAGGTAGCCCCGTGTCTTCATTTTTCATCATCAGCATCATGACCGACGACCGCCCTGGTATTGTCGATACTCTATCTGGCATCATCAAAGACAACCAAGGTAATTGGTTAGAAAGCCGTATGACACAGCTAGCGGGTAAGTTTGCCGGTATCGTCAAAATTCAAATCAGCGAACAAAATGCTAGCGGCCTTGAATCGGCCCTTGATGATTTAAAACAATCTGGCTGGATCATTAATACTGAATTTGCACACAACCACGCTGAAGATCATCAAGCAAATGCTAAATTAAGCATCATAGGTAACGACCGCCCAGGTATCGTGAAAGACGTAGCACAAGCGCTATCGGTATTAGCGGTGAATGTTTTGGAGCTTAATACTCAATTTGAAAGCGCGGCTATGAGTGCTGAGCCTTTATTTAAAACTAAAGCCCGTGTGCACATTCCTGAAACGGTGGATTTTGATGATGTTCGTGACGCGCTTGAACAGCTTAGCAACGAATTAATGGTCGAGATTAACCAAGTTTAATTGATTGAATTAAACGAATAAAAAAGGAAGGCAATGCCTTCCTTTTTTATGTGCTCGCTTTCACTCTAAGCGATAGGATACAGCACAATATCCTGATAACCCGTCACCACACCTATATGCCCTGCCAAGGCTTTATCCAGTTGTACATCTGATGTATCCGCAATCAATGGGCGC
>NYTP01000099.1 GCA_002683575.1 Bermanella sp. | reverse complement strand
CGCTGACCCTATTAGAAAAAGAAGTTAAGGCTTGGATTCAACGCCAAGGGGCTTAAACACAATCAACATTCTTGGTAATAGCGTGAGTACCAGTACGAGCGCTATTAACATGGCTAAACCAGTTAGCAGACCAAAGTAAATCGTTGGTATGAAATTAGATAAAGCCAGAATGGAAAAACCAACCACGACCGTTAATGAGGTGTAGTACACCGCCTTACCAATTGAGCCATGGCAATTTTTAACCGCTTGTTCGTATTGGCCAACCTCTTCAAACTCTTCTTTAAATCGATGGATATAGTGAATAGTGTCATCTACGGCAATCCCGATGGTGATGGCCGCTATGGTGATCGTCATCATATCCAATGGAATGCCCGCCCAGCCCATCACTGACAGCACCACACCAGCACTGAGCAGGTTCGGCACGATGGCAATCAAGGCCATCTTCCAAGAGCGGAACAACAGCATAAACATAATCATAATGCCCACAAACACCGCACCTAACGTTAAAATTTGTGAGGTGAATAAGCTCTGCAACATGTTGTTGTACAGCACCATCATACCCGCCAGCATAAATTCATCTTGTTTGAGGCCAAGTTGATCTTGTAAGTCATGCTCGATGCGCGCTAATAATTCAGCACGCTGTAAATCTGGCTGACTGTCATAAATGCGTAGACTGATTCTAGCCTGACCGTTTTCAGGAGAAACATATGGGTCTAGCACAATGGATTTAAACTCGTCCGGTATAGCGGTGTAGAGTAAAGCTAATTCGAAGCTGCCCAATTCAGCACCGTTAATTTTCTCAGCCACTTCAACCATGGTAGCGAGTGAAATAACCTTGCCTATTTCTGGCTGGGACTCTAGGTAAGCATGTACCTTTTTAATACGCTCTACTTTTTCGGTAGTAAACCAGTATTTGGTTGGATCTTCTTTTTCTACTTCATCAAAGAAGAAGTCATCATTCTCTTCACTGCCCCAATCCTGACTCACTACAGGAAAATTCAATACCACTTCTAATGGCGTTGTACCGCCTAAGCGTTGATCAATGACCTTCATACCCTGATGTATTTCAGTGGACTCTTTAAAGTAACTAATAAAGCTGTTTTCAACTTTTAGCTGGGACAGGCCTGCCACGACCAAAACCGTCAAAATTAAACTCGTAGAAAGTAACTTTCGACCGTGCTTAAGCGTCACCCACAAAAACAAATCCGTAATGGGGCTATGATTTTTCGCACTGGCCGATTCAGTGCCCTTACCTGCTAACAAGGCAAAAACAGGAAACAACACAAACACAATACAAAGTGCCACAAACACGCCAGTGGCCATCATCCAACCAAAATCTATAACGGGGCGGATACCGCTGAATATCAATGAATTAAATGCCACCATGGTAGTTAGCGCCATGTAAAAACAAGGCTTAAACATATGACCAATGGTTTCTTTCACCAAATCTAGCTGTGACGCGTCAGGATGAGCGCTATGCGCTTCTCGGTATCGTACAATCAGGTGTATACACATCGACATGGACATAATCAGGAGCAAGCTTACAAAGTTGCTTGAGATGACCGTCACACGCCAATTAAACAAACCCAGCACACCAATCATCACAGCAACGGTTAAGGTGCAGCAGCCTAGTGCAATGACCACCCAGCGCACACGACGGAAAATAAACAGTAACGTGACAACCAAAAAGACAAATACACCTAAACCAAAGGTGTACATGTCATTTTCTACATACGTAATCATGTCATCTGCAATCATAGGCACGCCACCCAAGTAAACCTCAGCTTGTGCCTGATATGGCTTTAGAACTTGTCTGATTTTTATGATGTCTTGGTGCAGTATTTCAGCGTTTTTTGCGTTTAGATCTTTTATCGACTGATCCAACTGAGCAAGCTTGGTCTGTTCTTCGTCCGATAAATGATCAATTTCTTGCTTATTCCATAGAGCTTCACGGGTTCTGGTGAGCTCACGGTGACGGGCATCAAAAGGACGATTAATTTGAATAGCCGTTGTATTGTACTCAAGGTTCAACAGCATATTGTTATAAAGCGGGCTCGAAGACAGTTCCTTCTTAGCGGCTTCAACGTCCACATCAGGGTGCTCAAGACTTTTTATATTGCCAACCAACTCAGTCACAGGCACTGGTGGATTTTCAAGCAAGGGAACATCTAACAAGGAGTAAATCGATTCAACTCGAGGCAAGGCTTTTAAATCATCTCGTATTTGCGTCAATAAACTAAGGGAGGCTTCAGAAAACAAAGGCCAGGGCGGCGTGTAAGTGACAATTAAAAATTCACTGCTACCAAAACGTTCAGCGACCGTGCGGTAATTGGCTAAATCCTGATCATTTTCAAGCACTAATGACTCAGCCGAAGCATCTAATTCAAAATTACTGGCACCTTGAAACACCAATAAAATAAGAAGCCCTGCAATAACCAAGGCTGTTTTAGGAAAGGCCAAAATGGAATTTTGGTAAAACTGAACAAGACGCAACATACGATTAAAAGCAACTAAACAAATAAGTAGCTGGCCTTTATAAAAGTATGCTGCGCAACATGCAAGGGCTTCAGGCGAACAATCTGTTACAACCTAGCGCAGCCCCTGCCCTTGGCGATCAATTACGGGGCTTTAAATGGGATTTAAGCTGAGCCAATGAGCCCATTATTCCCAGTTCAGTTTGCTGCTGCATGCACTGCACCGCTTCAAGAATATGAATCAAGCGTTCAAATTCTAAGCACAAGTTGAGGGGCGCTTGGGTCTCTTGCAACAGTTCAAGATAGCAACAAATGTATTCATAACTGTCTCGTAGCTGCTGGTTAAATGCCTCATCCGCATACGATTCCAAAGAGCCAAGAAGCTCTTGCACCTTAAACAGCTCCTTTGCTCCTTCTGTATCACCATAAAGAGACTCATGGCAAATGAAGCGACGCAGGAACAAAATACTGGCTTGCAGCACATTGGCGCACTGCTGTGATGAGGTTTTGACGCTTGCGATAGCCTGCCAATCAGGCAAGCCATCATTGTTACGTTTGTTGTTTTTATGGGCGTTAGGATCAATTGACGGTGTCATAAAGCTGTCCTTTAGGTGATTCCAGCCACTTTGAAGCGATAACCGTGCCAAATAAGCAACGGTTACCTGCACATTCCATGTTCAACTAAGGTTTTGCCCTAGATCGAGGCTTTTTCGCAATCTTTTTAATGTGACGCCTCACACCCCAATATACCGTGAGCAGCACCAATGGCATAGCGGCACCGGCCGCCACTTTTGGGTTAATGTGTAAACCGTATTGCGCCATACCCTCAAAACCATATACCAATAAACTTAACAGGTAATAACTAATGGCCACTACTGACAACCCTTCAACGGTTTGCTGCAACCTTAACTGCAAACCAGAGCGGCGATCCATAGAAGCAAGCAATTTATGATTCTGGCTTTTAATACTGATTTCAACTCGGGTACGCAATAAACTGGTGGTACGGTGAATGCGACGACTTAAATCCTCCAAGCGGTCTCTGACACTGTTACAGGTACGAATACCTGGTGTTAAACGGCGCTCTAAAAATTCACGTAAAGTCTGAAGACCACTAATACGCTGCTCATACACTTGCTCTAAACGCTTACCTACCAGCGCATGATAAGCATTGGTTGCCGCAAACCGGTAGTTGGTATCACTTCTGTATTGCTCGACCCGTGCAGCGATTAACGATAGCCGCTTTAATAAAGCCCGTTCATCTTGCTCGGTTTGTATTTCGGCGATCTTTTGATTAATTTCCGCTAGTTGAGCTTCCATTAACGACACATCAGAGCTCAAGCCTCGGGCTACCGGCAGCCCCATAAGGGCCGTTAAACGATAGGTATCCAATTCCAAAATACGCTGGACTAATCTACCTGCTTGATAGGCATTCAGGCCTTTATTTACAATTAAGAAACGACCAAAACCATCACTATGCAAACGAAAGCTAGTGAGCGCCTTCGCTTTACCATTTGCCACTAAACTGCCTACAGGTCGCTGACCTTCAAAAAAATGCGCCTGTTCACGCTCATTTAACTCGTCATCTTGAATACGAATATTAAGCGCCACCACCAATTCACCAGGTAACTGGTTTAGCCAGTCCTTGGGAATAAATGCCAGGGCAAATTCATCTTCTTTTTGCTCATCGATGGTACGAATAAATGTGTAAGTTGAAAACTCAGTGTGGCGTTCCCAACGAAATTCAAAGCCGCCAAATCCCTGGTAAAAACACGAAGCGCCTTCAGCCGGTGGGTTCACACTGAAACGCTGACACAGGCTCACCACCAGATCATATTCACGCTTAACATCACCCTCTCCCCGAGAAAGCGCTAGGTGGGATACATAACAAGGTGTCACAATTTTAGGAGAAGGCCGGGTATGCAATTCTTCATATAAAGAATTACGATGCTGATAGATGGGTAAACTCAGGGTCTGACCATCATGATTTAGTTGCAGTTCTGACATTGAATGCCCATCTATTATATTTTTGCCACATCATAACACAGCTTATAAAAAGCAAAAAAAAACGCCACTAAAACAACGCTTTAGTGGCGTAAGCAAGCAGGAGACACTGCTGCTATCTATTTACCCTTCCGGTAATTCTTTACTCATCATTTCAAACCATTCGGTAATACAAAGCTCAACGATCTCAGTCCGCGTACACTCTTGCTGCTTGGCATATTCATCCAGCCTTTCAACCAACTCCGTTGGCATCTTTACTTCCATCCGACGCATGCCTAAATGCTTGTCTCGCATTCTCTGCACACGCTTATTAATTCTAATCTGCACTTCTCGTGGATAAGGATTTGAGCGAGGACGTCCCTTCTGCGCTTCCTTAAACATATCTATCGTGGTGCGGTCATCAACTTGCACGCCCATTTATTATTTCTCCCGATAAATCCATCCGCTTAAATATGACCTGTCATCATTATAAAGTCAAACTTTTAGCAGCTAATTTGATCAATTTGAATAAAGTTGACGGGACTTGACTAAAAATGCGACCAAAGCGGCGCGAATCACTTGCTCGAAAGGTCAATACACCATAAGGTTTGATCAGATTTAAATGGAGTTCTGACCTGAATGGCAAAAGCGACACACCCCTCTTTGACACCCGATCAATTAAGCATCCAAATCCCTGACGACACGCTTACTTTCGAAACCAGTAATGAGCTAACACCTTACAATGGCGTACTCGGACAAGACCGTGCGGTAACCGCCATCCAGTTCGGCGTAGCCATGGATCGACCAGGCTACAATGTTTATGTCATGGGTGACTCTGGCACTGGCCGTAGTTCATATATAACGGAATACCTTAAAAGCGAAGCTAAACGCCAGGCCAGCCCAAGTGATTGGGCTTATGTAAATAATTTTGATAACAACCGCGAACCGTTGAAGCTAGAACTGCAAGCCGGCCACGGGCAGGCATTTAAGCAGGATCTAAACGAACTCATTGATAGTTTACTCGCCACCTTCCCTGCGGCGTTTGAGCATCCAACGTACCAGCAAAAGAAGAGCCTAATTGATCGCGATTTTAATTTTCGCTATGACAAGGTCATTGACCGCATAGAGCAGTCTGCACTTAAGCTCAACATTGCCATGTATCGTGACAGCGCATCGATCAGCTTCACCCCCATGAAAGAAGGCAAGAGCCTCGACGAAACAGAGTTTGCTCAATTAGATGAAGCCACTCGTGAAGCCTTCCATAACAATATTCATGAACTTGAAGGTCAGCTTAACGATGAGCTCGTCCCGCTCCCCCAATGGAAGCGCGAAAGCACTGATGCGTTAAAGAAACTCAACCAAGAAACCATTGATGAATCCGTCACCCCACTGATTCAGCCATTGCTCGAAAAATACAGTGATGTGCCTAGCATTACTGAATACCTAGATAAGGTGAAAGCAAATCTACACCGCACCGTCATTGCGGAGCTGACCGACGATCGCATTCTAGAAAGTCGAGAAGACACGGCTAAACGCACCTTTCTCGAAGAAACTTACATGCCAAACCTACTGGTCAGTCGTCACGAGGATTCAGGTGCACCTGTCGTTTATGAGTCACATCCTAGCTATGCCAATCTGTTTGGTCGCATTGAATACACAAGCGAACAAGGTGCTCTGGTTACTCATTACCGCAAAATTTGCCCCGGCGCACTCCATCGTGCAAACGGCGGCTACTTAATTGTTGATGCCGAGAAGTTATTGCACGAACCATTCGTATGGGAGGCATTAAAACGCGCCTTATCTTCTAACCAATTAAAGATTGAAAGCCCATACAGTGAAATGGGGCTGGTTAGTACCACAACCTTGATCCCTGAATGGATTCCGCTGAACGTCAAAATTGTCTTAATTGGCTCCCGTAGTACTTATTATTTACTACAAGACCTTGATGATGACTTTAACGACATGTTCCGCGTGCTGGTGGACTTCGATGATTACCTAGCGAACACCCCTGATCACATCACTGCCTTTGCTCGCCTATTACAAAGCCGCTGCATTGAGAAGTCATACGCCCCGCTAAGTCGAGATGGTGTCGTGCGCTTAATCGAACAAAGTGCACGTTTAGCGGAAGACCAACGACATTTAAGCGCCCGTATTGGTGACTTATTTGAGCTACTCGCTGAAGCTGAATTTGTTCGAAAACTGGCTAAAGATGACACCATAAACGGTCAACATGTCAGCCGCGCATTGGATGCAAAAGATCAGCGCAGCGGTCGCATTCAAAAAGAAATTCTCGACGACATACTCGATGGAACGATTCTCATTGATACCGATGGCGAAGCCATTGGTAAAATTAATGGCTTAACCGTTTTGTCTATTGGTGACAGTTCATTTGGTGCGCCAGCGCGAATTACTGCCACGGTTTATCCAGGTGGCCGCGGCATCGTCGATATCGAACGTGAAGCCAATCTAGGTCAAAACATTCATACCAAAGGGGTAATGATCTTAACTGGATACCTTGGCCATACCTACGCCCAAGAATTTCCACTTGAGGTCAGTGCATCCATAGCTATGGAGCAAAGCTACGGTTATGTGGACGGTGACAGTGCCTCATTAGCCGAAGCCTGTGCCTTGATCAGCGCATTAAGTTACATTCCTATCCATCAAAGTCTTGCGGTAACTGGGTCCATTAGCCAATACGGTGAAGTTCAAGCGGTGGGTGGCATCAATGAGAAAATTGAAGGTTTCTTCGCCATTTGCAAGGCCCGTGGTCTGAATAAAAAGCAAGGTGTGCTTATTCCTGCATCTAATGTTAAACACCTGGTGCTTAAAAAAGAGATTATCGATGCGGTAAGTAATGGTGAATTCCACATATATGGTATTGAATCCGTAGATCAAGCCATAGAAATACTCATGGACCGTAAAGCAGGCAAGCTGTCCCGTAAAGGCACTTTTCCCCGTGGCTCCATTAACTATCGCGTGCTTGAACGACTCAGAGACATTGCAGATATTGGTCGCGAAGAAGATCACCCTGACGATGAAAAAGAAGACAAAGAGGCGAAAGACGCTAAAAAAGAAACAAAGCACTAGCTGCAACAAAATACCCCAAGCTCATGAGCCTTGGGGTATTTCCTCCTTCCACTGGCATTTTGGCTAGTCTTTGCCATAGTTATTAGATGACATAATTAGACAAATAAAGTCATCATTAACCGCAACGCACTTGGCACGGATCATCCAAATGAGTAACGAACCATCTGACCGCGACCGTTTACCTACATTTAATGATGCCAATATCTTAGTGGTTGAAGATAATGCCATTAATTTTATGGTGCTAGAGCAACAGCTATTGAAGCTAAAATGTAATGTATCTTGGGCGCAAAGTGGTGAAGTCGGCCTAGAGCTATTCACACAGAAGAAATTTGACTGCGTTTTGATGGACTGCATGCTGCCTGGGATGAGCGGTTTGGAGTGCACCAAGCATATTCGTGAATATGAAAATGAGCACAATCAACTACGCACACCCGTGATCGCCTTAACTGCGGATGTGCGAGATTCCAATAAACAAGCTTGCTTTGATGTGGACATGGATGACTTTATGGGAAAGCCGTTTAAATTTGCCGACCTAAATAACATTTTAGAACTATGGATCAATCATCAAAACTCTATCGAAAAACCAGTATAATGCTAACCAACTAAATTATTGAAGTAATTGGGGGTTTTGTTCTAACACCCCAAATTGGGTTAGGGAGAATCTAATGAGTCCAGGTGATGATCTGCTATTTGGCGATGAAGCCGACAGCGGTTCAGATATATCAAAGACTGAATCCGTCGATAGTGACAAACACTACCAGATTTTAGTGGTCGATGATGATGAATACGTCCACCAGCTAACCAAAATGGTGCTACGTGGGTTCCACTTTGATGGGCACCCTATTCGCTTAGCCAGTGCACTGAGCGCTAAGGAGGCGATTGATTACCTTGGCAAGCATGAAAACGTGGCTGTCGCCCTCGTTGACGTGGTTATGGAGACCGATGATGCTGGCCTCAAATTGGTCAACCACATTCGTAATGTTTATAGTAATAATGAAATTCGATTACTGATCCGTACAGGTCAACCCGGTGCGGCCCCTGAAGAATCTGTGTTTCAAGATTATGATATCAATGACTACCTAAGCAAAACCGATATCACTGCGCATAAATTACGTATGGCACTACTGAACGCGCTTCGTTCTTATCGCGATATACGACATGCTGTGGCCTTGCAGAAACAAATTATGCAAGCTGAACAAGATAGCCGCACCGCTGCTGCTGCATCAGAAGCAAAATCCCAATTTTTAGCGCACATGAGCCATGAGATTCGTACACCCCTCAACGGTATTATTGGTATTGCCGATATCTTGTCGCAAACACAGCTCACTGACGAACAATCCAAATATATTGATACCATTGAAAAATCCGGTGAAGCTTTGCTCAGTATCATCAATGATATTTTAGATTTTTCAAAAATTGAGGCAGGCAAGTTAGAACTTGAGCACATTGACTTTTCACTGAACGAAATATGCGAGTCTTTAGGCAGTATTTTTGTTGCTCAATTAAAAGACAAAAAGCTTAATTATACATTTAAGTTAGATTCAAACATTCCTGAATTTTTAAACGGTGATCCACTTAGAATTAAACAGATCCTGTTAAATCTAATCAGCAATAGTTTAAAATTCACCACACAGGGTGGTATTCATATTGATGTTCACTGCCTACAGAATTTTAACGGTATTAAACTTGAATTTAGAGTTATTGATACTGGTATCGGCATCCCACAAAACAAACTAGCCTCCCTTTTTGAAGCCTTTACTCAGGTTGACTCATCAACCACCCGAAAATACGGTGGCACAGGGCTTGGGCTACAAATTACCAAGCGACTTATTGAGTTAATGGGAGGCGATATTCGAGTTGAGAGTCAACTCAATGAAGGTTCTACTTTTATATTTACCATTAACCTTGAATCTGGCGCACCAACAAGCCAGTTAACAGCAGATAATCACGCACTTCAGGATAACCGCCTGCAAGAAAAGATTCTCGTTGCTGAAGATAACCGCACCAACCAAATGGTGATCTCGGCCATGCTTAAACGTTTAGGTTATGATTTTGAGATTTGTAGCGATGGTGAAGAAGCAATCGCAGCGTTGAACACCTCCAATTACAGCTTGGTGCTAATGGATTGCCAAATGCCTAAACTGGATGGCTTTCAAGCCACACGAAGGATTCGTCAGTTAGCGCAAATCAAAGATACACCCATTATTGCTTTAACAGCCGGGGCTACGGACAAAGAAAAACAAGAATGCTTTGACGCGGGTATGAATGATTTTCTCAGCAAGCCAATCAAGCTCGGTTTATTGAAAGACACGCTTTTAAGGTGGGCATAAAAAAGGCCAATCTATGATTGGCCTTTTTTACTTAAAGACTACCTAACAGGCCTTCTTTTAAGTCACTTTGTACCGCATCTTCAGACAACCAGATACCAAATAAGGCTTGCTTAAACTTCAAGCCTTCAACGGTTGTTTTAAGTTCGCCATTTTTAAATACGTTCACGCCAGCACTTGGCACGTATACAAAGTCAAATACATCGTTTTCAACAATCCCATCTTTAAACGTGGCAATAAAGGTTTCGATTGTATCTTTGATTTCAGCTGTGTTTCCGCCCGTTGATTTCTCAAATCCTTCACGTGTAGCCGACTCCATTTTCTCCGAGCTTAAAAGACCAGAAGTAATATGAAGGCGCAATGCCATAGGTTTGTCTTGAGCAATAATAGATTTTGCTTCTTGAGAGCTTTCCGCTAAGTACAAACCAGCCGCATAGATATCCATAAAGAATTTTGAACGAATACCTGCGCCATTTAATGCCAGCGCTTGATTCTGAGCGTTCATGCTATCAGGTAAGTTTACACCTGCAATTTCTTTTGCTTGAGAGACCACGCTAATCATAGTCATCAGAAAAATACTGAAAAGTGTTTTCATTGTTGATTCTCTTTTTATTATTGTGACCTAAGGCTGCTGCCAAAGGGGCTTCTTTATAACGAAAAAGCGTAATCCAAAGCAAGGATACTCACGCCTTTACTGCAGTTTATTTAGAATTTTCAAGAGAAGCTTACTAAATACTGTTTTAGTTGGTTCAAGGGTACAGGTTTCGTCATTAGATATAAATATAACTCACTAAAATATTGAGTTTTAGATTATTCACTTATGACACTACGAATTCGCTGGAGAGTGGGGTCAGTAACTTCTACATTGAAGTTTCATGGTCAACTTAAGGGGGCGATTTATGCAAAACATTAACCCGATGGTCAGCACAATTGTTCAACAAACAATGGTCAATGAGAATGATATAGCGGCATGGCGCAGAGACCTCATCAGAACCCATATATTCAGCGCTCAAGAGGCCAGAGATCTATCCGAGCGAGAAATATCGCTCATACATCATGCACTACTAACACAACGCTTAAGCCAGCTAGGCAGCGATGAACTTCTTGAAGAGGCAAAAAAGCAAAAGCTTCAATACAACCTTCACCTAGAGAGTGACCAATTCCAAATGGGAGCTGTAAGCTACTAAACCTATTTCACTTTGAATTCCATCAGGTAAAGGCTTAAACGCCTTTACCTAAACCGTAAATACGTCCTCCACATAATTGACATAACTTTGGCGTAACACTCGAATGCTTTCCTCCTGAATATTACCCGCTAGTTGCTGCTTATTCATGGCCATTAAAAAATACTTAAGCTGACTAAGCGTGGTTTTAAGCTCAAAAAGGGCATTTTCCATTATCCTAGCAGACCGTTTGGGACGGCTAATTAGACTCAGTAAGCGAAAATGGGCATGGCTATAATAATACTCCGCTTCTTTACTGCGCCCCGATTGGCTAAATGCATGAGCTGTGTTATGGCAAGACAAGACAAATAAGTGCATCACTTTATTGGCGTCCTTTTCATCCCTTTCCAACCAGGGCTCGATCAAATCAACACTCTTAGAGAAGGTTTTACTGGCACTTTTATATTGCTGCTGATGATAAAGTTCGTCCGCCCTGAGGGTATAAGATTCCCAATCCTTCATAACATCCTGTATATTTTGCTGGTTTTTCATAACAAGCCGCCCAAATGCAATTGATAATGATTATCATTTAAGTATTTATCACAGCGCTTGTCAAGCAGCTCAACCTTTTTATACAGTAAGGAATGTCATGGCTTTAGAGTCCATTTATCTGCCACTTAAGCACAGCCACATTATGCTTGTGCTCGTCAGTATTATATTTTTTAGCGTTCGCGCCAGTGCGCAACTTTTACAAAAACAATGGCAAACGAAACTGGCCGTTAAAATCAGCGCGCACTCCATTGATACATTACTGCTACTAACAGGGTTATTATTAATGCTGGCTACCGCCCAGTACCCTATTGCTCAAGCTTGGCTCTCAGTTAAAATGCTCTTTTTAGTCGGTTACATTGCTTTTGGCATCATGACGATGAAAACCCCTTCAGTAATGAAGCAACGCAGCTATTTTGCCGTCACCATTGTTTGCGCCTTATTCATGTTCACCATCGCTCGCACTCATCATCCGCTTGGCATGTTTAGCCTGCTCTAAAGGCCTATTTTGTATTCTGTCATGCATAAAAAAAGCCCAACGTGATCATCACATTG
>NYTP01000098.1 GCA_002683575.1 Bermanella sp. | reverse complement strand
TTCTTCCGTAACTTCCGTGCCGGTGGTGTGGGCTCCGTTCGTGGTTACACCAGTAACTCGTTAGGCCCTCGTGGTGCGATTAAGCGGTTGTTAAATACTCCTGGGGGTGGTCCTGCAGATGAAGATCTTAATGACGTTCAAGACGTTGGTTATTACGCGGACAATAATAGCCTTGGTGGTAATTTATTAACCGAAGCCTCCATGGAATTAGTATTCCCGTTACCGTTTGTTGAAGATCAGCGCAGCATGCGCAGCGTGGTCTTCTTAGATGCCGGTAACGTATTTGATACAGAATGCTTAGTGCTGACGGAAGGCAACGGTGCCAGCGATAGTAACGACCACCCATCATGTGTCGAAGGTTTTGATGCCAACGAAATTCGTTTAGGTACCGGTGTGAGCTTAACCTGGGTAACGGCCATTGGGCCGCTGACCTTTACCTTTGCCCGTTCATTGAACAGCAAAGACGATGATGAAACCGAAGGGTTTGAATTCTCTCTTGGGCAAGTATTTTAAGTGTGATGCTTGAAAACCTCGGCGTTTTCAAGCAGTCTTCTTGGCCAGATTTTTTACAATAATAAGTGATGAAATAGGAAGTATTATGTTGAAGTGGACTAAAATTGCAGTAGCCAGTTTGTTTTTTGTGGCAACCAGTGTGATGGCTGCAGGCAGTAATATTGCGGTTGTGGATATGGAACGTGCTTTGTTTCAATCTGAAGGCGCTAAGGCTTCTTTCAAGCAAGTTGAAGATCAGTTCGGCGATGATCTTGGCAAAATTAAAACCCTTGAAAAAGAAATGATGGCGAGCCAAGAAAAACTAAAAAAAGACGGTGCGATCATGAGCGATGAAGAGCAGCGTAAAATTCGTAATGACATCAAAGAAAAGCAAAGTGAATTTAAATTCTTTGCCGGAAAATTACAGCAAGCCGAACAACAATGGCGTCAGCAGTTTTTCCGCGCCAACTTGCCTCGTTTGCAAGAGATCTTAAAATCTTTGATCGAATCTGAAAAAGTAGACATCGTATTAAATGGTCAAGCCGTGATTCACGTGACACCGGACCTAGATTTAACCAAAAAGCTATTGAACAAGCTTAACGAAGCCAGCGCTGCGAAATAAGTCATGGCGTACACTCTTGGTGAGATCGCAACCTTTTTAGGCGCTCAAGTGAATGGTGATGAAACTATCACCATTCACGGCTTGGCTACTTTAGCCCAAGCGGGTGATGGCCAGTTAAGTTTTTTGGCCAATATGGCATACAAGGATCAATTACAGCACACCCAAGCCAGTGCGGTGATTGTTCATCCTAAGCAGGCAGCTGACTGTGTCACACCTGCGTTAATATTGGATAACCCTTATTTGGGTTATGCCAAAGCCTCTCAGTTATTTAATACCCTTCCTAAGCCAAGTTGCAAGATTCACCCAAGTGCGGTGATCAGTGAAACAGCGAGCATTGCTGATAATGTGAGTATTGCTGCTAATGCGGTTGTTGAAGATCACGCGGTAATTGCAACCGGTGCCATTATAGGCGCGGGTTCTGTTGTGGGAGTGAATGCAAGAATCGGTGCGAATACGCGACTTCATCACAATGTGAGTGTTTATCATGATGTGGCCATTGGTCAGGATTGTATCGTGCACAGTGGTGCCGTTATCGGTTCAGATGGGTTTGGCTTTGCCAATGAAAAAGGCAAGTGGGTTAAGATTTGCCAGATCGGCGGCGTGCTGGTGGGCAATGAAGTCGAGATTGGAGCCAATACGACCATTGATCGCGGAGCCATGAGCGATACGGTCATCGGTGATGGTGTCAAACTCGATAACCAGATTCAAATTGCACACAATGTTGAAATTGGTTCGCATACAGCGATGGCTGCCGGTTGTATGATTGCTGGCAGCACTAAGATTGGCCGTTGCTGTACGCTGGCCGGTGGCGTTGGCGTCGCAGGGCATCTGAATTTAGCCGATGGCACTCATATCACGGCTATGACCTTGGTGACAAAAAGCATAACTGAACCTGGAAGCTACTCTTCTGGTACAGCTATGTCACCGACATCTGAATGGCGTAAAAGTGCGGCTCGTTTTCGACAACTGGACGAAATGGCGAAACGCATTAAACTCATTGAGAAATCCTTAAAGGAATAACCCATGGCGGTAATGAATTACAAAGAAATTACGGATTTGTTACCTCATCGTTATCCGTTTTTACTGGTTGATCGTGTCACTGAGCTGGAAAATAAACAGCGCATAGTAGGTTATAAAAACGTCACCAGTAATGAGCCATTTTTTCAAGGTCACTTTCCTAAGCATCCGATTATGCCTGGGGTTTTGATTTTAGAGTCCTTAGCACAATTAGCTGGGCTTTTAGGTTTAGATTCAATAGAAAAAGAAAAGGCCGAAAATACGGTTTATTATTTTGCGGGCGTGGATAAGGCCCGCTTTAAAAAACCAGTCGTGCCAGGAGATCGCTTAGAAATGGAAGCGCGTTATGTCAGTGACAAACGTGGAATCTGGCGATTTGAATGTGAAGCTTGGGTAGATGGACAAGTAGCCTGCCAAGCCGAAATAATGTGTGCCGAAAGGGAAATACATTTTGATTGATTCACGCGCTATCATTGATCCAAGCGCCAAGTTGGCAGAAAACGTAGAAGTAGGACCGTTCACCGTGATTGGTCCTGATGTCACTATTGATGAAGGCACGGTGATTTCAAGCCATGTTGTGATAAAAGGGCCAACCAGTATTGGCAAACACAATCGCATTTTTCAATTTTGCACCATTGGTGAAGATTGCCAAGATAAAAAATTCAACGGCGAGCTAACACGATTAGAAATTGGCGATCATAATATTTTTCGTGAAGCCTGTACGGTGCATCGCGGCACCACACAAGATAACAGCTTAACTAAGATTGGCAGTCATAACTTGTTCATGGTGAATGTGCATGTTGCACACGATGCCATGATTGGCGATAACTGCATTTTAGCCAACGATACCAATATCGCAGGCCATGTACATATTGGTAATTATGCCATTTTGGGTGGCGCGTCTCAGGTTCACCAGTTTGTAAAAATCGGCAGTCACAGCATGTGTGGTACTGGCTCCATTGTATTAAAAGATGTGCCAGCCTACATAATGGCCAATGGTAACTCGGCGAAACCTCACGGCATTAATGTAGAAGGTTTAAAACGTCGCGGTTTTGAAAAGAACGATATACGCATGTTACGAAATGCTTATAAGTTTGTGTATCGTAAAGGTTTAACCTTAGAAGAAGCCCGTCCAGAGTTGCTTGAGCTATTAAAGGTGTCTCCAGCAGTAGAAGCCTTTATTGATAGTATTGATCAATCTACGCGAGGAATTATCCGCTAATGTCATTGTGCTTTGCCATGGTGGCAGGAGAAGCGTCAGGGGATATCCTTGGGGCCGGATTAGTAAAAGCATTAAAGCAACAATACCCCGACGCCCGCTTTGTGGGCATTGGCGGCCCTAAAATGATTGCTGAAGGGTTTGAGTCCTTGTATCCCATGGAGCGTTTGTCTGTCATGGGGTTGTTTGAGGTGCTTGGCCGTTTACGTGAGTTATTGAACATCCGTAAGCAGTTATTTAAAACCTTATTGGATATCAAGCCTGATGTCTTTATTGGCATTGATGCGCCTGATTTTAACTTAAAGCTTGAGCAAAAGTTTAAAGAACAAGGCATCAAAGCCGTTCACTATGTGAGCCCCAGTGTTTGGGCATGGCGTGAAAAGCGCGTGTTTAAAATCAAGCAGTGCGTTGACTTGGTCATGTGTTTATTCCCCTTTGAAGTGGATTTTTATCATAAGCATGGTGTACCGGCTGTTTGTGTGGGACACACTTTGGCAGATGCCATTGATATGGAACCCGATACACAAGCGGCAAGAGCGGATTTACAGCTGAATAGCGAAGCCCCAGTGGTGGCGTTATTGCCCGGTTCCCGTGAAGGTGAAGTGTCGCGCTTGGGTGAATTGTTTTTACAAACCGCTGAGCGTATTAAACAACATATTCCTCACGTTCAATTTGTGCTGCCTGCGGCTAATGATGAGCGCTTTAAACAGCTGACCAATATGTTGGCTGACCATGAGTCTTTATCGGTTAAATTACTGCATGGTCAAAGCCGTGAAGCCATGGCAAGTTCTGATACCATTCTTATGGCATCTGGTACTGCAGCACTTGAAGGGATGCTATTTAAAAAACCCTTGGTTGTTTCATATAAGCTCTCGGCATTAACGGCTTATATCGTGCGTAAAATGTTAAAGCAGCCTTTTGTCTCGCTGCCTAATTTATTAGCAGGTAAAGCTTTGGTCCCGGAACTTTTACAAGAAGCGGCCACACCAGAAAACCTATCTTCAGCGGTGCTGAATTTCTTACAAAATCAAAGTGCGTCTTCTCATTTAAAAGCGGAATTCACGCAACTGCATAAGCTATTAAAGCGTGATGCTGATGTTGCTGCTGCTCGTGCTGTTTCAGAATTAATCGAAGTAAAATGAACGATATTATTGAGCAAGAACAAATTTTAATTGATCAAGGTTTGATCTACTGTGGTGTGGATGAAGCGGGAGCCGGCCCACTGTGTGGTGACGTGGTGGCCGCTGCGGTTATTTTGGACCCAAAGAATCCCATTGCTGAATTAAATGATTCAAAAAAACTAAGCGAAAAAAAGCGCGAAATGCTGTTTCCGATTATTAAGGAAAAAGCATTGGCGTATTGCATTGCACGCTGCAGCGCCCAAGAGATTGATGAGATCAATATACTTAATGCTCGTATGCTGGCCATGAAGCGTGCAATCGATGGCTTAAGTGTGACAGCCAAGCATGCTCTTATTGATGGTAATCGCTTGCCTAAGGATTTAGCCTGTCCTGGTACCGCAATTGTAAAAGGGGACGCATTAGTTGCCGCTATTTCAGCAGCGTCTGTTTTAGCAAAAGTTGAGCGTGACCATGACATGTATGAGCTGGATAAGTTGTATCCTGAGTATGGTTTAGCGAAGCATAAAGGGTATCCAACTAAGGCGCATCTAGAAGCGCTGCAAATACATGGCCCAACGGAAATATATCGTAAGACTTATGGTCCAGTTAAAAAATGGCTCGATGAACAAACCGCTTAAAAGCGGTTTTTTTATGGCTGGGTTTTAGAGGCTTGATCAGTCATGCAGTCGGGTTGCATCACAAAACGATCAGGGTAGACATCCCATGCGGCACCCGTCACAAAATCCACCGGTATGCTAATGAGTCCGGCATCAACAAACAGGCCAAGTAAACTGGTTTTATTGAATCGTGCTTGAGTAATATAGGTTTGCTCACAGCCGCTTTTGCTTACACGTATGGTATGACTGGTGTCACGCCTTAGCATTTTTTGACTATAGCCATTTCCCGCAAACCGGTCATCAATATAGATTTCAGCATCTGGATGGGTTTTGATGCTTACTTGTTGCTCACTACCATTAAATATAGACGCACACCCATACAGAAGGGTGAGTGCGCTAATGGCAATTAATTTAAGGGTATTTTGCATGATCATTCCTGTAGCTGGTATTCCAAGGAAAGACTGGTGAACCAGTGTGAAAACGATTCCTTTTCACCCCGGTTGTCGATGTCGATCTGGTTCAATTGTAAACGCCAAAACCAATTACTGGATGATTGATACAGCGCGCTGAACGCCAACTGGCCTTTTATAAAACCGTCGCTGCTATTATTCGGCTGAACCGTGACGAACGATTCGTCGTTTTCATTAATGGTGGTGAGTGTTTCAAGTTCTGAATAGTCAGTGCTGCCCACTAAAATGCCTGCCCGGCCTTGTAAGATGAAAGCGTTGGTTAGTGGATAGGAAAGCACATGTTGTAGAAAAAATCCCTTTGTTGAAATATCCGCTTCTCGCACGCTAGAGGCAATGACCTTGGACTGACTTGAATCAAAGCTGGTTAATGTTTTGTTAAATGCAATGCTGCCATAACTCATATAACCCACTTCGATGCCGTAATTCGGGTGGAAGCGAAACCCTAGAAAACCTTGCCAAGGAAGGTCGCTATTATCGACACTGGTATAGCTAGGCGTTTCAGTGAACGCACCTAGCGTGCGTATTTCGTCATTAAAGTTTGCCTGGGTCCAAGTATAACCTGAACCAAAACCAATATATTGGGCGGCAGGGTACGCATGGATAACGCTGGATGTGGTGATGAGTAATAATAAAAGTAGGCGCATAATATAATTGGTTTTATTTTTGACCATGGTAGCGTGGCTAGAAGGTAAGCTCAATTGCTTTGTGTGTGGTTACTAAGCTTGCTTTTGTTTGCTGGTCTCTTCTTGGTCACAGAAAAAGCGAAGAATGTCTTCTTTTCGTTTCATGGCATCGTCATAGCCGCAGCGGATTAGATCACGGCAAAAACCACGTTCAAACAATAAATAGCTTAATACACCTGCGCCACTTTTATGTGTGCTGCCAGAGCCCTTTAAAAAAATACGTAAACTTTTTGGTAGCTCCCGTGCATGGCGTGCTGCAATATCATCAATGGACTCACTTGGGTTAATCTCTAAAATTTCCACCGGACGTAAGTTGATTTGCTGGCTTTCCATGATGTCTTCGGGGATTTTACTAATGGTGTTATTGATACGCGTCATGCGTTCCACATCACTTTCCATGCTATCGAGGAAGGCGGCATTGAACATGTGGTTCATTATTTTTGCCATGCTCGGGTATTGTTTCATTTGTTCGCGAGGCTTGCGTTTATGGGCTTGGCCGCTCACACCAATGACTAATATTTTGTCAGCACCGAGATGCAGAGCAGGGCTCATTGGTGCCAGCTGGCGAATAGCCCCATCGCCAAAATATTCACGATTAATTTGTATCGCTGGAAAGACCGCAGGGATGGCCGAAGAGGCCAGTAAATGATCGGCACTGATGCGTGAGCGCAAGCCAATGCGGCGCAAGCGTTGCCAGTTTTTAATGGTTTTATGTCCTTGGTAAAAACTGACAGACTCACCGGATGCATAGCCAGATGCGGTGACGCATAAAGCATGTAAGTCTTGATTGTCGATGGCTTTTTGAATGTTCTCAAATAAGATCATTTTTTTAACCAGTTGACGCAGTGGGCTGTTATCTAAAAGGGAAACCGGCTCACCGGCTTTGTAGCCAAAAAAGGTATTTAAAAAGAAGGTGCTAGACCACTTTAATACACTGATAAAATCACTGCGGAAGATTTGATCACAACTGAAGTTTTTCCAAATGTGCTCAAGGCGTTGAATACCTTGGCGGTAGTGACTGGCATAACTGGCTAAAGCGACCGCATTGATTGCACCGGCACTGGTGCCGCTGATAATTTGAAACGGGTTCGGTTGATCCGGTGGCAGCAGTCTGGCAATGGCCTTGAGTACACCCACTTGATACGCTGCCCGTGCGCCGCCGCCTGAAAGCACCAATCCTATTTTTTTTTCGTCTGTTTTCCGTATCATGGGGCGCTTATCTGTTAGTCCGTGAACACATGCGAATATATGTTATTTGCTTAGTATAGTTCATAATAGCGTAATTTAATGTGAGGCCATTTTATGTTTACCGGAATTGTGCAATGCGCGGTCAAGATCGATCGCATTGAAAAGAAAACGGGTCTATGGACGTTAAGCCTTACCCTGCCTGAAGCTCTGATACCTGGTCTAACCAATGGCGCAAGTGTGGCCTTGAATGGCACATGTCTGACCGTGACGAGTATTACTGACTGCACGGTGACATTTGATGTCATGATGGCCAGTTTGAATCTCACGAACCTTCAGTTTTTACAAGAAGGCACGTTAGTAAATGTTGAACGTGCTGCAAAGTTTGGTGATGACATCGGTGGTCACCAGTTAAGTGGCCATGTGCATAGTGTGGTCAAAGTTGTGGACATTGAGCGCCCTGAAAATAACTGTATCGTGTGGTTTGAACTAACCGATGCCATCAAGCCGTATGTGTTCGATAAAGGTTACATTGGCTTAAATGGTTGCAGTTTAACCATTGCTCAAGTGAAAGAAGATCGCTTTTGTGTATACCTAATTCCCGAAACCTTGAGTGTAACCACCTATCAAGATGTTGCTTTGGGCGACGGTATTAACCTAGAGATTGATAGCCATACCCAGGCGGTTGTTGATACGGTTGAGCGCATGTTGAAACAAAAGAATCTTGTTTAGAGAATGGCTAGCACAAAAAAAACACGCTCATTTGAGCGTGTTTTTTTAATGGCCTGCCTTAAATGGCAGCGCTTAAGCTTGGTTCTTTAAGAATTGAACGATATCGCGAGATTCGTACATCCATTGAACATTGTTGCTTTCATCTGTGATGCGTAAGCATGGCACCGTAGAACGACCACCCCCTTGAATGAGATCTTGGCGGTTGCTTGGGTCTTTTAGCGTGTTCTTTAGCTCCACTTGAACCGGCAGGTTACGCATTTCGCGCAATACCATTTGGCAAAATGGGCATTGGTCATAGTAGTACAGGGCGTAAGACGACATGCGTTCGATTAGCTCCTAAATAGTGAATTAGTAATGTTAGACCAGATTATACTGTTTTTGATCAGTACCTTGGCGAATATTTTTTCCGCCTTTGCCGGCGGTGGCGCTGGCTTGATTCAACTGCCTGTTTTGATTTTTATGGGCCTGCCTTTTTCCATCGCCTTGGCCACACATAAAGTGGCTACGGTGGCTCTTGGCCTAGGCGCCACTATACGCAATGTAAAAGAAGGTCACACCAGTTGGCGATTAAATGTATTTATGCTGGCCTGCGGTATTCCTGGGGTTATCCTGGGGGCGTATGTGATTATTGGTGTGAACGATCGCCACGCAGAAATTGCATTGGGCGTTATGACCCTTGCTTTAAGTGTTTACTCTTTATTGAAACCAAAGTTAGGGCTTGAGCCGCAAGATAAAAACCGCCATACCCTGGGTTGGGTCATTGGTGGGCTTGGGCTGGCTGTGATTGGCTTTGCTAATGGTGCTCTTTCTGCTGGCACAGGGTTATTTGCCACTATGTGGCTAGTGAAGTGGTTTGGCCTTAATTACAAGCAAGCGGTAGGGCACACCTTGATTGCCGTTGGTTTGTTTTGGAATGCCAGTGGCGCCGTGACTATGGGATTACTGGCCACCATTCAATGGGATTGGCTGTTAGCCTTGGTGATGGGGTCATTAGTGGGCGGTTATGTTGGGGCACATTTGGCCATTAAGATGGGCTCTGGCTGGATCAAGCGGGCTTATGAAATCATTACTCTTATTGTGGGCATTAAGCTGATTATCGGTTAAATCCCGCAAGGGGCCTGAAGTTTATATCGGCATATGATAAAGTGCGCGGCGAATTCACTTTCACCTTTAGGGTGAACTTTTGGAAACATTATGAAATTAGATACACCTGCTGAAAAAGTTAGTTATTTGATTGGTCGCCAAGTAGGTGATCAGCTTAAGGGCAGCCAGTTCGAAGGTTTTGCAATCGATGGCGTTTTGAAAGGCATTCAAGATTCAATGGCGAATGCTGAAATGCCATTGTCTCAAGAGCAAATTGAAGAAGCGTATCAAGTGATCCAAGCAGAAATGCAAGAGATTCAAGCGAAAGCCGCTGAAGCCGCCAAACAAGTGGGCGAAGACTTCCTAGCTGAAAACGCTAAGAAAGACGGTGTAATCACTTTAGAAAGTGGTCTTCAGTACGAAGTGATCACTGACGGTTCTGGCGCGCAGCCAACTCGTGAATCGACTGTACGTGTTCATTATCACGGTACATTCATCGATGGTAGCATGTTCGATAGCTCTGTTGAGCGTGGACAGCCAGCTGAATTCCCAGTGGGCGGTGTGATTGCCGGTTGGACTGAAGCTCTTCAGTTAATGAACGAAGGCGCTAAATGGCGTTTATACGTGCCAAGTGACCTAGCTTACGGTCCTCAAGGCAGCCAAGGTGCGATTCCACCACACAGCACGTTAGTATTTGAAGTTGAACTTCTAAACGTACTGTAATTTAGCCGTAAAGGTTAAAAGAACGCAAAAAGCGACTCTTTCGAGTCGCTTTTTGCGTTTATGGGCCTTAACTTTTTAAGCACTCAAGCTGTTGTGAGTACTTTGGAATTGCTGTCGATACATGGCTGGAGACAAGCCAACCCATTTCTTGAACGCATGACGGAAGTTAGCAACATCACTAAAGCCAAGTGCTTCTGCAATATCTTCTGTGCTCATTTGGGAGTTTTGTAAGCAGTTGATGGCGTATTGTCGACGCTGGTTATCCAATAACTTTTGAAAACTAGTACCGGCTTCTGCTAACTGGCGACGAAGGGTGCGCCCGCTGATATTAAATGCATTGGCAATCATGTCAAAGTTAGGGTGATCCGCTAGAGACGTTTTAAGAATCTGTTTGATTTCGTCAACCAAAGCCATGTGCTTAGGTTCAAAATGAAGAGTTATATGTGACTGGTTATGGGCAAATTGCATGGTCAGTCCATCCCGCTCAGCGCTTGCTTGTTGTTATTGGTGAGATAACTTTACTGTGCGGGGCTATAAAGCTCGATTGAAATGAGTTTGCAATAAACACAAGGCACTATGCAAAACCTTTAATGCCAGTATTCATAGGGGTTGGGAGGTGATATTTGGCCAGAATCGTGCACTGTGCAGAATCGCCAAAACAGGGTTTTTAAACAATTTGCACATGTGTTAAAACGCGGAACTGGTCTTTCCTGACGCTATTTTGCGCGATATTCAGAAGGGGACATTCCCTGAATATCTTTGAAGGCACGGTTAAATGAGCTCAGTGTTCGATACCCTACATCTAATGAAATATTTAATACTGGGCTATCAGGCTCTTTGATTAAGCGCTCTGCCGCTTCATGAATCCGCAGCTGATTAATGTAGTCATTAAAATTACGATAACCCAGGGTTTGGTTGATCAGGTTACGTGTTTTGTATTCGGGAAGTTCGAGTGCACTGGCAAGGTCTTTTAACGTTAGGTGCTCAGTGCGATAAAATCCTTGGCTCATGAGCGTATTCAGTTTGTTGGCTTCATGATGTAAGTCCGCTAGCTGAGCAGAGGATTGTTTCGGTTTTTGCGTCGGCTCCGGTACGTCAACCGGCTTCACTAGGCCAAATAGAACCCCTTGGTGGGTGTGCAATAGAAAATAGGCGCATAACAGAGTGACCACGCTAATGGATAAATAGGGCAGCCACCGCCCCACAATGTGAGTGTTGGCTGGAATGACCACCAATAACACGCTGATGCCGACGCCGATTAAAACCGCTCCACGTAACTGACGTCGAGACTCCACCAGGTCATCAGACCAACTTGCTACGACTGTCCATAGACCGAGAACAACGATTAGGTACTCAGAGTAAGTTGGCCAGGCCCATAAAAAAGATAAAAACAATGGGTCTTGGGTGTCGATAAAGTGGCGAGCAATATTGGGTGCCATAAATGTGTACAGTGCAATAAAGCCAGAAGGGGAGAGAACCCTAGGGCGTTGGGAAAATGCTAGTTGGCATAGTACCCAAAACAGAGCCGGCACCATGGTGTAAAGGTCGGCAGCCAGTTGTGCCCAGATACCATTAAGCTGCGGTTCTAATAAAAAGCAGGCGCCAGCAAAGAGCATGGCCACGAATACTTTAGCAACGACGAGTTGGCCATAATCACGGTAAACCACCATGGCCAATACTGACATTACCCCTAGGGCAAAACCGGAAAGTAATAACAAGCAGGCACCTAAATAATTTTATTATTTTTAAGTGCCTGATACTAATGCATGCCCCTTAGTGGCTCAAGAGGCGCGAACGTCTCAATAATAATAAGCTGGATAAGGCAAGCATCCAGATGGGGAAAGAGCCGCCGCCACCGGAACCAAATTTCGGTGTAGTTTGTTCTGTTACATTACTTTGAAACAGTATGACAGTTTGTTCGGTGTCGATTGTGCTCAGGCCGGTTTCTCGGCTGGTGTAACCGTTTAAATCCACCGATACAGTAGCGGGATTCCCATCAACAGGTAGGTTAATTGTTACCATGCCATTATTGTTGGTTTGATATTCTTCTTCTAAATTTAAGCGCTCATATAGCGGATACATATCAAGGCTAACAATGGCATTTGGCAGAGGATTGCCTCTAGAATCTTCGACGGTCAATGTATACGGGCGGGAAGGGTAAACAATTGAATTATTCAAAGTGGCATCCGCGTAAGTACCACCACTTTTGACTGTTAGGGTGACGACCGAAGGAGCTGTTTGGTTGGCGCTATTGATTTCAAAAGAAGCAGGGTTGAAATTAGCACTATCTGCTGCGGCTTGTGTCGTATTTTGAGCATTCCCATTGACAGAAAAATTCAGCACCTGAGTCGGTGTTTGCTCAATCGTATAGTCTGTACCGGCAGCACCACCTTCAATGGTAAGAGTTTGAGTATCATGATTGGCCATGAAGTCTGTGGCGGACCAGACTAATCTTAAGGGGCGAATGATGGTGAGTTCAATCACATCGCTGCTGCCATTATCCGTTATGATTAATGTGTATTCACCCGCAAATTCCCCAGAGGCTGGGTATAAAAATTCCAGAGACTCCCCTGATACATTTAACAGGGACGTTACATCCGTGCTGCCTTGTTTTAATTCGAAATCATAATTGCCTGAGCCACCTAGAATAGACAGCTGCAGTGGACTCGAATCACGTTGAGAGAGCGTTGCATTATCAGGATAAGCTCCGCAGCCATCGTCTTTTACAAAAGCGGTACGGGCGGGAAGTGTTTTCCAGCCGATGTCTTGCAGTAGATAAAAAGCTAAGCCTAAAGAATCTGTGTCCCCTGTGTCACTGGGTTCCATTA
The DNA here is from genome assembly GCA_002683575.1 of Bermanella sp. GTDB lineage: Bacteria > Pseudomonadota > Gammaproteobacteria > Pseudomonadales > Oceanobacteraceae > Bermanella. The sequence continues at coordinate 50 of NYTP01000098.1, read as the reverse complement.
ATTCATTTGGAAAGGCCCCTGAGGTAAAGTGGCTAACACTGCTACCTCCC
>NYTP01000097.1 GCA_002683575.1 Bermanella sp. | reverse complement strand
TTTAAAGTTTATTCCTAAAGAAGGCGAGCAGGTTGTCGTCACCGCATCCGTGAGCTTGTATGAGGCGCGAGGTGACTATCAATTAATTGTCGATGCCATGCAAAGTGCCGGCGAAGGTGCCCTTCAGCTTGCCTTTGAAGAACTCAAACAAAGACTCTATAAAGAAGGCCTGTTTGACACACAGCATAAACAAGCCCTGCCAGCCCACCCTAAGCACCTTGGTATTATTACCAGCCCAACAGGGGCGGCGGTAAAAGACATTATTTCAGTGCTAAAGCGGCGCTTCCCGAGCCTGCCCATTTCCATCTACCCCACTCAGGTACAAGGGCAACAAGCCGCGGGGCAAATCGCCGGCGCCATCGCGCAAGCCAATCGCGATAACATTTGTGATGTGCTAATTGTGGGTCGTGGCGGTGGCAGCCTAGAAGACCTGTGGCCATTCAATGAAGAGATTGTGGCACGCGCCATTGTTAATAGCCGCATTCCCACTATTAGCGCCGTAGGCCATGAAGTTGATACGTCCATAAGCGATTTTGTGGCTGACCTGCGTGCGCCGACCCCCTCCGCTGCCGCAGAACAAGTGAGTCCGGATCGCTTTGAATGGTTGGGTCGCTTTGAGCAGCTCGAGCGCAGCCTAGTGCGCACCATGCAAAACCGCATTGCTCAGCAAAACTTTCACTTACTGCAGCTGGTCAAGCGCTTACGTCACCCTAAAGATAAATTACAAGAAAATATGCAGCGTTTAGATATGGCCGATATGCGCCTAAAAAACAGCATGTTAAATCGCCTACAATCGAACAAAGACCGCCTGCAAAGCTGTCAGCAAACCCTTGCTAACTTCAAACCCGATAAACAACTGGCCTTGATGCAGCAAACCAACGCGCAATTAAAGCAGCGCTTAGTCAAAGCCATGCAGGCTTTTTTGCTGCAATCAAAGCAGGCTCTCTCTCGAGAGGTCGAAGTATTGAATGCTGTCAGCCCTTTAAGTACCCTAAGCCGAGGCTATGCCATCAACACCAATGAACAAGGTGAGGTGATCCATAGTACAAGCCAAGTTCAAGTAGGCGACACCGTTCGGGCCAAATTACACCAAGGTCAATTAAGCCTTACCGTAAAAGAGTTGCATCATGATTAACGTCCACATAATTAACTGCCAAATATTGCGTAAGCCACTTCACTTTCTATTGATGGCCATTGCCAGTCTTACCCTGTCATACACGGTCAATGCTTTGCCTCAATCTGCCAATGTGCCCGGCGGCTTAGTCGTCATCGAGTTAGATACTAAAACGTCTCAGCAGCCAAAAGCCATGTACAAACAAACCCCACTTGCTGTCATTCAACACAACAAGGCCTGGCATGCGGTGGTGGGATTAGGCCTTGGTGCCAAACCAGGTGAGCACTTCATTACCAGTGAAGTGCCAAACCAGGTGAGCACTTCATTACCAGTGAGGGCAAACGCTACCCTTTTAGCGTATCTGATAAGCAATACCCAGAGCAGCATATCCAGCTTAAAACGCGCAAACACATCGACTTATCCGCTGAAGATCTTGCCCGTCATCGCGGTGAAAAAAAGCAGGCCCTTGCCGTATTTGATGTGTTTGATGTAGAGCAACAGCCTGACCTTGCCTTTTCTAAACCGGTAGTGGGTCCTTACTCCAGTCCGTTTGGGTTAAAGCGCTTTTTTAACGGAGAACCGCGCAACCCGCACAGTGGCCTAGATATCGCCGCCCCTACTGGCACACCCATTCAAGCCCCTGCTGCAGGCAAAGTGGTGCTGACCGGTGACTTCTTTTTTAATGGCAATGTGGTTTACATGGACCACGGCCAAGGGGTCATCAGCATGTTTTGCCACCTAAGTGAAATCAAGGTTAAACAAGGCGATGTACTGGATAAGAACCAAATACTGGGTAAAGTGGGCGCCACTGGCCGAGTAACCGGCCCTCATCTGCACTGGTCTGTCAGCCTCAATAATGTTCGTATTGATCCTATGCTGCTATTACCAAAAGAGACGCAAGCGGAATAATCACAGCACCGATTTAAAATAGAATGCGTATAATGGCTAATTAACCCATTCTAATAACCTTAGGGGGAGCCAAATGGACGATTTTTCAGAATTCAAAGAAGCGGTTGGTGACGTCACTCCTCTTAAGACGGAAGCCCGTATCAGCCTGTCCAAACAGCAGCGCGATACACTTGCCATCGCTCAGCGGCGCCAAGCCGCGATTACCGATGCAAAAGCGGACCCCAACCACTTAAGCGACAACCATGTGCACATGGTCAAACCCTACGACATCATCGATTATAAAAAAGATGGCGTGCAAGAAGGGGTCTACCGCAAATTTCGCTTAGGGAAATATGAGCTGGATGCACGCTTGGACCTTCATCGTAAAACGGTCCAGCAAGCCCGCGAAGAGGTTTATCGCTTTATTGCCGATGCCATGAAGTACGACCTGCGTACCTTGATCATTCTCCACGGTAAAGGCGAGAAAGAAGCCACACCGGCATTACTAAAAAGCTGGACAAATAAATGGCTAAGAGAGTTTGACGATGTCATTGCTTTCCATAGCGCACAACCTCAGCATGGTGGTACCGGTGCGGTGTATGTGATGTTGCGTAAAAGTGAACGAAAAAAACAAGAAACCCGCGAAAAACATCGAATCAAATAACGAGGCACTGGTCATGAGCAAAGCCCCAGGTACATCTGGCACCATGCCTATTGAAGGCGCCGCTTGCGGGATTAAACCAAGCAAGGAAGCCATGGAAGTAGACTTCAGTGTGGACTTCTCCAAGGCCAAGGCGTTTCTGCCTGCAGAACCTGAGTCGGATGATATAAGCGGCGATCACACGGGCCAGCATACAGAATCTAAAACCTATAAGCCTTAGGCTAAAACCTTACAGCTTTTCGTTTTTAATACACATCAAGCCCTGCCCCATATCCGGATTGAGCTTTAGTTTGCACATAATATTAGGCAACCCATGATTACCCTGTGCCACATCAACGACATCAACGACAACCACAGCAAAGGGTTCACATTAAACGAACGTCACTTCTTTGCCGTCAAAAAGTACAATGCCATTCATCTGTATCAAAATAAATGCCCTCACCTTGGTATTCAATTAGAAATGGTGCCCGATCAATTCCTGGATACTAGCCACAGTCTGATTATGTGTTCCATGCATGGTGCATTATTTCGCATTGAAGATGGTCTTTGCATCAGCGGCCCTTGTTTAGAGCAATCCTTACAAGCCATTCCTTTTACTATTGAAAATGACTTTATCTTAGTCAATGAAACCCACTTGAATTAGCCATTGGTCTAGTTGCCTTAATCTTATTTTTCGGTAAGGTGAAGTTAGCTCGCTAATAGGCAACATCATGGACAAGCAACTCTTACTCATTCTAGTGAGCGCCTACGGCGGCCTTTTATTTTTTGTCGCTTGGTGGGGCGAGAAACACGGACAATTTATTCGTGCCTCTTGGTGGCGACCTCTCATATACAGCCTTTCTATTGGTGTTTACTGTAGCTCCTGGACATTCCTTGGTGCGGTAGGTCAAGCGGTAGAAAATGGATGGCACTTTTTACCTATCTATTTAGGCCCTATTTTACTGGTGATATTTGGTTGGGGGTTTTTAACCCGGTTATTGACTATTAGCCACAACAACAAAGTAACTTCCATCGCCGATTTTATTGGCTCACGTTATGGTAAAAACCAGGCACTGGCCGCCATTGTGACACTGGTTTTAGTTGTCGGCACCTTGCCCTATATTGCATTGCAATTACGCGGCGTATCCATCGCATGGGACAGCCTCAGCTGGCAAACAACGCAATCCACATTTGATAATGCATCCAGCTTTATAGCCGCAGTGGTCATGACCTGGTTTGCCATTTTATTTGGCACCCGTGTCATTGACGGGCCCGATCGTTTACGTGGCATGATCACAGCCGTGGCCACGGAATCCATCATAAAATTAGTAGCCTTTGTGGTTGTGGCGATTTTAGCCATCGCACTGATGAACAGCGATGTACCTGACATGCAAGCCGCCAATTTTAAAGTCAAGCAAATAACCAGCCCATTATTTTTGACTGAATTATTGTTAGCCGCCACCGCCATCATTTGCTTGCCTCGCCAGTTCCATGTGATGGTCGTGGAATACCAAGGCGCAAGAGACATTCAATATACCCGCTGGCTCGTCCCTCTTTACTTAGGGATTTTTGCATTGCTTGCCATTCCCCTTGCACAAACCGGTGCACAATTGTTTGGCAATCTCGATATATCACCAGACAGTTATGTATTAACCCTGCCAAGGTTCAGCGGTGATGAATGGATTTTAGCGCTCACCTTCATTGGAGCCATATCAGCCGCTACCGGCATGGTGATTGTCGCAACCATCACGCTTTCTATTATGGTTTCCAACGAATTAATTGTACCGGCTTGGTTGCGACCCAAAAACAAAGCCCGTTACCAGTCAAAAGATTTAGGTCGCACATTACGGTTCATTCGACGCGGCGCCATTGTAGGTATACTGGCACTCAGTTGGTTGCTTGAACGCATGATGAGTGCAAACGAAGGGCTTGCCAGTATCGGTTTGATTTCTTTTGCAGCATGCGCACAACTATTACCGGGAGTATTTGCTGCCCTGTACTGGCCAAAAGGGCATGCTCGAGGGGTAATTGCAGGGCTCATGGCCGGCATGGTTATTTGGTTTTACTGTTTGCTGTTACCCACATTGTTGCCGGAAAACCATAACCTATTAATTCATGGGCCATTTGATATTTCTTGGTTAGCACCGCGTCATTTATTTGGTATCCATTTTTTAGATCCTCTTAGTCACGGGGTGTTATTAAGTTTATTTTTCAATACTTTGATTTTTTATCTTGTCTCGAACCAATCAAAATTCAGTTATCTTGATTTACGCCAAGCTCAGCGTTTTACAGAACCTCACTTACGTCATGATGACACTCAATTAGATACCACTCTCAGCTCGGTTGAAGTGCGCCAGCTGCAAGCATTAGTTGACCCGCTTTTTGGCTCCCAAAGAAGTCATACCATGTGGCGTCGCTTTGAGCGAAAAATTGGGCATCGTTTATTACCACATGACTATGCCCCCAACTTTATCATTGGCGAAATAGAGCATGACCTAGGTGCCATAATTGGTGCCGTATCGGCCCATAAAGCCATGGCTTTACTCGCCGGTGAGCAACCGTTAAAACTGCAAGACTTTGTCAGCTTAGTAAGTGGTAGCTCTAAACAGATTCAATTTAGTCAGACTCTTTTACAAACCACTCTTGAAACCATTCCTCAAGGTATCAGCGTAGTAGACAAAGACTTGAAATTAATTGCATGGAATCAGCAATACCAGCATTTATTTGAGTACCCTAAGCGTCTGCTTTACATTGGCTGTGATATTAAAACGATTTATGAGTACAACGCACAAAGGGGTTATCTTGGCAATGAAGAGAGTAATCAGAAAAAATTAGTGCAACGTCGTTTAATGCAATTAAATACCGGAACAGAATATCGTCTTGAGCGAGAATTGCCGAACGGTAAAGTCATTGAAATTCGAGGCACCCCACTTAAAAATGGCGGCTATGTTACAACCTACACAGACATCAGCGACTACCATCATGTGCTAACCGAATTAGCCCAGTCAAAATCAAATCTAGAAGACAGGGTTCATTTACGTACTGAAGAATTACAAAACACCAATGAACTTTTGCAACGCGAAAACGAACTACGCGCACGCACCGAGCAAGAATTACTGCAAGTGCATGCCAGTAAAAGTCGATTCTTAGCCGCCGCCAGCCATGATCTCTTGCAACCTATCAATGCCGCTCGATTATTTACCGCATCGATACAAGCGCAAATCAAGCCGCTCAAACTGAACCAATCCAGCCTTGAAGTCACTACAGTGCAACTGGATGATGCGTTACAACAGGCCGAGCAATTAATTAATTCGCTACGGGAAATTTCTCGATTAAGCTCAGGTAAAGAGCAAGCAAGACGTTCTCACTTTTCCTTGGACAGTTTGTTACGCCCCTTAGCCAGTGAGGCCAATGCCATTGCTCACAAAAAAGAGATCACGTTTCACTGGGTGCCTTCAAACACTTGGATTTACAGTGATCCGCATTTATTACGCAGGGTATTACAAAATTTTGTATCCAATGCCTTGCGCTATACCCAAAGCGGAAAAGTATTAATGGGCGCTAGGCGCAAGGGCAATGATATATGTTTACAAGTCTTCGACACAGGCCCTGGTATTTCAGAAGATGAAATGGGCCGGATTTTTGAAGAATTTGAACGTTTACCCGGTGCCATTAGTAACCAAGGCCTAGGTTTGGGTTTATCTATAGCACAACGTATTTCACAGTTATTGGGACACAGTATTGAGGTTAAATCAAAAGTCGGTGTGGGTTCATGTTTTTCTATTCGTGTACCAAAGGGCAGCATTCAAAACATAGAAAAACCAACCCATAACCAAGACCCTAACCTTGCTGGTATTCGAGTGTTATGTATTGATAATGAACAGCGAATTTTATTAGGCATGCAGTCTTTGCTTGAGCAGTGGGGTTGCCATGTGGTGACCGCCACGGACCTTGGACAAGCACTGAGCTTTTGGAACTTAAATCAAGCCCCTCAATTTATTTTAGCCGATTATCATCTTGATCATGAAACCGGCTTAGACGTCATTGAAGCATTACGCTTGCATTGGCAAATCACTATTCCTGCCATCGTCATTAGTGCCGATAACAGTGATGATGTTCGTCAAACAGTACACGATACCAATTGTTTGTTTATGGCCAAACCGGTTGCACCGGCGGCCCTTAGAAATATATTACGAAGACAACATCAAACGTAATTGAGGAAATGCTTTAAAAAGTGGATTGGTCATGCAGAGGCTGCACCGCTAACGCACTCATGGCTTTCACCACTTGAGTACGTGAATGCAAACCTAGCTTGCGAAAGATTTCCGTCATATGGGCTTTGATGGTCGCTTCCGTCACACCCAGCTCATAGGCAATCTGTTTATTCAGCAGCCCTTCGCTCACCATATTCGCCACACGAAATTGCTGTGGGGTCAATTGAGCTAATGCTTGTGCAAAGTCCATTTCACTTGGATTACTGGAATCACTCATAGACACATTTTTTGGTATCCAGACACCGCCTTTTAATACCGTTTGTATTGCTTCAACCATGTCGTCTATGCCACTGCTTTTTGGCAAAAAACCACTGGCACCGTGATCCATGGCACGGCGAATAATTTCCGGCTGATCATGGGCTGAAACAATGATGACGGGAATATGGGGATAATGGGCAACTAAGAATATTAATCCGCTAAAACCTTGAGCACCTGGCATATGTAAATCCAATAAAATCAGATTCGCCTGTTCATTGTGTTCAACTTGCAATTGCAAACTGGAAAGGTCTTGAGCTTCATGGATACACACATCAGGAAATTCACGCAATAAAGTACCGCTTAAGGCACTGCGAAATAAGGGGTGATCATCTGCGACGATAATATGATATGCGTCCGACATAACTATCCAATTTTTATTATTCTAATATATCTTAATGTACACCATTCTCGCTGATATTCCATGTGTAAGATTGCGCCGATTAACCCAACCCTAGGATGTACTTATTTACACCCTAGGGTTGGGTTCTGTTAAGCGGCTGAACACAATACTTTATGCTCATTAATTAACGCATCCACCACACTCGGATCCGCTAGAGTGGAAATATCCCCCAAGGTATCAAATTCATCCGTGGCAATTTTACGTAAAATGCGGCGCATGATTTTACCACTGCGTGTTTTTGGTAAACCCGGCGCCCACTGAATAATGTCCGGTGTGGCAATGGGGCCAATTTCTTTTCGTACCCAAGCAATTAAGTCATCCTGCATGGCTTGACTAGGTTGCTTGCCATGATTAAGTGTCACATAAACATAAATGCCCTGACCTTTTATATCATGGGGAAAACCCACAACCGCGGCTTCAGCTACCGCCTCATGAGCCACTAAAGCACTCTCAATTTCGGCGGTGCCCATGCGGTGACCTGAAACATTTAATACGTCATCCACTCGGCCCGTGATCCAGTAATAGCCATCTTCATCGCGCTTAGCGCCATCCCCCGTAAAATAGCTGCCCTCAAAGGTTGAAAAGTAGGTATCAATAAAACGTTGGTGATCACCGAACACCGTTCGCATTTGTCCAGGCCAGCTATCTTTAATAATCAAGTTACCACTGGCTTCGCCATCCAGTTCGACTCCGTGTTCATCAACCAGCGCCGGCTGAACGCCAAAGAAGGGACGCGTCGCTGAACCAGGTTTTAATTCCGTTGAGCCCGGTAGCGGCGTAATCATTGCCGCGCCGGTTTCTGTTTGCCACCAAGTATCCACAATCGGACATTTATTGCGTCCAAACGTGCGGTAATACCAGCGCCACGCTTCAGGATTAATGGGTTCACCAACTGTGCCTAGCAAGCGTAAGCTTGAAAGACTCGCACCGGCAACCGGTTCATCCCCTTCTGCCATTAATGCACGAATAGCGGTGGGCGCAATGTATAAAATATTAATATTAAATTTATCAATCATCCGTGCAATACGACCACAATCGGGATGAGTCGGAACCCCTTCATACATGACCACTGTTGCACCATTGCATAACGGGCCATAAACAATATAACTGTGGCCTGTAATCCAACCCACATCCGCAGCGCACCAGTAAACATCGCCTTGTTTGTAATCAAAAATGTATTCATGGGTCATGGAGGCATACACTAAATAGCCACCGCAGGTGTGTAAAACCCCTTTTGGTTTACCGGTACTGCCTGAGGTATATAAAATAAATAAAGGGTCTTCGGCATTCATTTTTTCAGGTGCACACACATCACTTTGAGTGTTCACCAAGGTGTGATAATCCACATCGCGATTAGGCACCACGTTTACATCGGTATCGGTGTGTTGCAATACCACAACATGTTTAACTTGCTCCGCCGGACATAATTCAATAGCACGGTCGATATTGTCTTTAAGCGGGACAAATTTTCCAGCCCTTAACCCTTGGTTCGCCGTAATAATAAACTGGCTGTTACCGTCTTCAATTCGACCGGCTAATGCTTCAGGTGAAAACCCAGCAAAGACCACAGAATGCACCGCACCGATTCGCGCACACGCTAACATAGCAATGGCCGCCTCTGGCACCATGGGCATATAAATGGTCACCACATCACCTTTCTTAACACCTAACTGCTTTAAGCCATTGGCAAATTTATTCAATTGTTCTGACAACTGCTTATAAGTAATTAAACGAGACTGACCTTGTTCGCTATCGGGTTCCCAAACAATGGCGGTGGTATCCGGTGTACTTTGCGCATGGCGATCAACACAGCTTTGAGTCACGTTTAGCTCACCATCTTCAAACCAGCGAATATGTAAGTCGTCTTTGGCGTAAGACACATCTTTTACTTTTGTAAAAGGCGTTAACCAATCCACACGCTTGGCCTGCTCAGCCCAAAATGCTTCCGGTTGTGTAACCGATTGTTGATACATTTCAAGGTATTGCTCATTGGTTAACAGTGTTTTTTGGTTCGGCTGAATGGGATAAATCATTTTCTCGGTCATGGTCTTTCCTCTACCTACGAGTTCGCTTGCATATCAACAGTGTCCAACCTCACTCTTTTTTTCTCCATTAGACCTTTGTCTAATCAGGTCTATTTCCATGACGGGTGAGCAATATTATTTAGCAAGCAAATTCGTATTAGACTTTAGTCGAATATATACCAAGGGCTAATAGGTATTTTTTTTATTAGAGCTCTTACTGCCATTGTGACAAAAATATTCATAGCTAAAAAAGCCGTTTAGTTATGGGTATTTCTTTTAAACACTTGGAGGGAAGACCATGAGAAAGCCCATCTCATTTAAAACCAATAATAAAAAAGCCCTTGCTTTAGCCTGCACACTTGGTTGCGCAACACTGGCAAGCCCATTCACACATGCCGAAACCGAATACCAATTTGGTGGCTTCATTAAATTTGATGCCATTTTCAGCCAGTACTCTGACACCCAGCGCGCGGGCAATGTCGGTGATGACTTTTTAGTGCCGTCCACTATTGCAGTGGGCGATGGTTCTCGCGAAGGGGATATGGTATTTGATAGTAATGCCAAGTTTTCTCGCATTAACTTCAAAACCACGACCGATACCGAAGCCGGTGGCTTAGTCACTTTTATTGAAATGGATTTTAACGGTGGCAATGACGAACGACTCACCAACCAAGCCAGTAATGGTTTGCGTCATGCTTTCTTAGCGTGGAACAAAGCCGATGGTAGCAGTGTCACCGCAGGTCAAACCTGGAGTACGTTTTTTAATGTAGGCGCGTTGCCTGAAGCGGTGGATTTTGTTGGCCCAACCTCAGGGACTATCTTTGTGCGCCAGCCACAAGTGCGCTACACCATGCCCATGGCAGGTGGCAAAGTAATGCTAGCCGCGGAAAACCCATCATCTGGTTTTAATGATGATCGGGGGGGCGCTACGGCCAACTCAAATAATATCGATGACAATACCATGCCCGATGTCATTGGCCGTTTTGATGCCAGTGCGGGCAGCTTAAGTTATTCTGCCGCGCTGATGTTGCGTCAAATCGCTTATAACGATGGCACCGATGACGAAAGCGAAATGGGATACGCGGTATCATTCAGTGGCAAGTACGCCATGGGCAACGGCGATGATCTTAAGTTCATGCTAAGCAGCGGCGCACTCGGTCGTTACATTGCCTTAAATGCTTTTCGTGATGGTGGCATTGAAGCCGATGGCAGCATTGACTTAAACAATGTAACCGGTGGTTTTGTGGCGTACAAACACATGTGGAGTCCGCAAATGCGCAGCACGGTTTCTTATGCCTTTGCTGATGCGGACAATTCAGATGCCATCACATCCGACATCACCAAGTCCATCAACAATATGTACGTAAACCTTATGTATAGCCCAACCAAAAAGCTGACATTTGGTGGTGAGTACATCTTGGCTGAGCGCGAAACTGAAAGCGGTGTAAGTGGTGATTTATCACGTATTCAATTCACCAGTAAATTAAGTTTTTAAACGATTCATGCGCTCGATGATTCACGCCAAGCAAAATGTGTAATAGACCTATGTCTAATAGTCATCGCAGCGCGCAATGTTTAAAACAAGGTGAACACATTAGGAGAAAGCATCATGTCATTTAAATCTGAAAGCGATGCCAAGGCATACTGGAAAGAGAACCTCGCGCTCATGGTCAAATTATTAGTGATCTGGTTCGTGGTGTCATTTGGCTGCGGTATTTTATTGGTAGACGTTCTTAATCAAATTCAAATCGGCGGTTATAAACTGGGCTTTTGGTTTGCCCAACAAGGTTCCATTTATACCTTTGTGATACTCGTTTTTTATTACACAAAGAAAATGGGTCAACTTGATCGTAAATATGGCGTCGACGACGAATAGAGGTGCACCATGGAATTACAAACACTCACCTACATAGTCGTAGGAATTACATTTGCAATCTACATCGGCATTGCCATTTGGGCCCGTGCCGGTAGCACAAAAGAGTTTTACATTGCTGGGGGTGGTATTCACCCTGTGGCTAACGGTATGGCCACCGCTGCTGACTGGATGAGCGCAGCTTCTTTTATTTCAATGGCCGGTTTAATTGCCTTCATGGGTTACGGCGGTTCGGTTTTCTTAATGGGTTGGACAGGTGGCTTTGTTATTTTAGCCATGCTGCTTGCACCTTATTTAAGAAAATACGGCAAATTCACTGTTCCTGAATTCATCGGTGATCGCTTTTATTCGCGCACGGCTCGCATTGTCGCGGTTGTGTGTTTGATCATTTGTTCGGTGACTTATGTTATCGGTCAAATGAAAGGCATTGGCGTTGCGTTTTCTCGCTTCTTAGAAGTCAGTTATGACACCGGGTTACTTGTGGGTATGTGTATTGTATTTTTCTATGCGGTACTCGGTGGCATGAAAGGGATAACTTATACCCAGATTGCACAATACTGTATTTTAATTTTAGCCTATACCATTCCCGCTATCTTCATTTCTCTTAGCTTAACAGGTAACCCTATTCCTCAACTTGGCTTTGGTTCCACCTTAAGTGGCAGTGATGTTTACTTGCTGGATCGGCTTGACCAAGTGGTGACTGAACTGGGCTTTGCGGAATACACCACCAGTGTGCGCCTGAGTACCGTTAATATGTTTGCCTACACCTTATCGTTAATGATTGGTACGGCTGGTTTACCTCACGTTATTATTCGTTTCTTTACGGTACCGAAAGTAAAAGATGCGCGTTCTTCTGCTGGCTGGGCACTCGTGTTCATCGCTATTCTTTATACAACGGCACCAGCGGTTGCAGGTATGGCTCGTTTAAATCTTATGAATACCATTGAACCGACTAGCGGTGAAAATCTGGCTTACGATGATCGTCCGCAGTGGTTTAAAAACTGGGAAAAAACCGGCCTATTACAGTTTGAAGATAAAAATGGCGATGGCTTAATCCAGTACACGGCAGATAAAGAAAAAAATGAAATGGTCAAAGTGGATCGCGACATTATGGTGTTAGCGAATCCTGAAATTGCCCAACTGCCAAACTGGGTCATTGCATTGGTCGCCGCAGGCGGTTTAGCCGCAGCACTATCAACCGCAGCTGGTTTATTACTCGCCATTTCTTCGGCCATTAGTCATGACTTACTCAAAGGCGTACTGATGCCGGATATTTCAGAGAAACAAGAGTTAATGGCATCTCGTATCGCCATGGCAGGCGCCATCGCCCTTGCAGGTTATCTCGGGTTTAATCCCCCCGACTTTGCAGCGGGCACGGTGGCACTGGCATTTGGTTTAGCGGCATCGTCGATCTTCCCAGCATTAATGATGGGGATCTTCAGTAGCCGTATTAATAAAGAAGGCGCCATTGCCGGCATGATCGCAGGTATTACGGTAACGCTGCTATATGTGTTCCAACATAAAGGCATTATGTTTGTACCGGGTACTGAGTTCTTAGGCGACATGCCAAGCAACTGGTTCTTTGGTATTGAGCCAAACGCTTTTGGTGCGGTAGGTGCTGTTGTGAACTTTGCAGTGGCCTTTGCTGTGTCTCGTTCAACACAAGCGCCACCACAACATATCCAAGAATTGGTTGAGCATATTCGCGTACCAACGGGTGTAAAAGAAGCACAGGATCACTAAGTAAACTGTTTTAACTAAGCCTTTCGATTCGGGCTTGCCCCGGTACTTTACCGGGGCAATTTTTTACTTTAACGTGTGATTCATTAACAAAAAGGTATCGGTATGTTTAAAAATAAACATGTAATCGTTTCTCTGATTGTGGCACCGATTCTCGCCATTATCAGTTATTTTGCCATTGACGCCATCGTCGCCGAAACACCCCATGCTGTTCAAGCTGGTGAACGTGTGGCGTTAGTTGAAAAGCCCAATTGTCGTTATTCAAGTGGCGCCTGTGACTTAAAAAATGGCGAGTTTGAAATGCGTATCCATGCAAAATGGTCTGATGATGTTCAAGTTCAGCTGACGCTTGAATCCAATTACCCTTTAGACGGTGTGATCGCTGCACATGTGCAAGATCCATCACAAGGTGTCCCTCCTATGACGATGCAAGCGGCGGATCAAGCAGGTTATAAATGGTCATTAAATATCGTCAACCCAAACAAATCCATTGACCGTTTACGTTTAGCGGCATCTGCCAATGAAGCGGTGTATTTTGGCGATGCGTCTCTTGCATTCATTAACTACGAAACCAGCTATGAAGATGACTTCAGACAATGATACGGTTTTGCAACCTGAGCTTGCGAGCTTACGGGATTTTTTATTAACGTGTATTCCGTTCGATGAACTGCCTATCGAACAGGTGAATCGTATAATCAATCACATTGAAATCAGCTACCACAGACAAGGGACTCAATTTCAATGTAATGAAAATGATGCTGGGCTACGAATTATGCGCAGTGGTGCTGCGGAATTACGCAGTGAAAGTGATCGACTACTGGATCGTGTTGGAGAAGGCTTTAGTTTTAATTTAATGGGGCTCAATGAAGAACAACCAGGTATTCACGCTGTACTGATTGAAGACAGCTTAATTTATTATTTACCCGCCAAGTTTTATCAAGAACTTCGTAACGAGTTTCGTTATTTTAATCGGTTTTTTCACTCTCAACGCTCACGCCGCGTGCGCCGTGCTGCACGCCATGAACCGACCCCCAGTGACATGATGCGCCCGGTTGAAGACATCATGAGTCATCAATTATTCACCGTAAGTCCAGATACCAGCATTCAAGATTGCGCCATTCATATGAGTGAACAACGTATCTCTTCTATCTTAGTTTTACGCGAAAAAGCGTTGGTGGGCATTGTCACCGATCGAGATATTCGTTCTCGGGCCGTGGCTCAAGGCTTGGATTTAAACGCCACCGTTTCCGTTATCATGACCGAAAGTCCAACCACCATAGATCAAACACAAACTCTGTTTGATGCCATGCTATTAATGACTCAGTCTGGTATTCATCACTTACCTGTCATGAATGATTCAACACTCACTGGCATTATCAGTGCATCTGACTTAATGCGCGCTAAACAAGATGACCCTGTTTATCTTGTTCAGCACATTAGTCGCCAAACAGCATTAGCGCCACTGATCAAAATCGCACAATCATTACCTAACTTAATGGTGCAATGGGTTCATGCTGGCATGCGTGCCCATCAAGTGAGTCATATTTTTACTGCTGTCAGTGACGCCATCACTTATAAACTCATTCATTTTGCTGAACAAAAATTAGGACCAGCCCCCGTACCTTATTGCTGGCTTGGTTTTGGCTCGCAAGGCCGTGTTGAGCAGTTACTTGGTGCAGATCAAGATAACGGATTAATTATTCATAACAGCATGCAACCAGAACATGCACCTTGGTTTGAGCAACTGGCTACCTATGTGTGTGATGGACTGGATGCCTGTGGGTATGATTATTGTTTAGGTAAAGTCATGGCCACAACCGATGAATGGCGCCAGCCCTTGCATGAATGGCAAACCACGGTTGATCGCTGGACACGAACACCTACGGATGATGCTGTCATGCGCGTCAGTATTTTCTTTGATTTACGTTGCATCTACGGCGATGAGGATTTATGCCATCAACTGCAAACTTATATGCTAGAAAAAACCAGTAATAACAGTATATTTTTAGCCGCACTTGCACAAAATGCATTAAGTAATGTGCCGCCTCTTGGCATCTTTCGACGTTTTGTAGTGGAGCAAAATGGCGAACATGAAGATCAAGTAAATGTTAAAAAGCGTGGCATTATTCCCATTGTAGATATTGTTAGGCTGCATGCGTTGGCACACAAGATTACCGCGGTAAATACTGTTGAACGCTTACAAGCATTAGAAAAACAAAAAATACTCACGATGGTTGATAGTCGAAACCTGCAAGATGCGTTGAGTGTCATTATGCAAGCGCGCATAGAGAACCAATCAAAACAAATCTTAAAAGGTCAAAAACCGGATCATTATCTCAACCCAGATGACATGGGAAAACTTCTGCGCAAACAATTAAAGGATGCATTTAGCATTGTCAAAGATGCTCAGCTTTATGCCAAAAATACTTACCGCCAAGGGCTGGGCTGATGTGGCAATTGGCCTTATATCGTTTATTAGCAAAACGACGCGCCCAATCGCGTAAACAAGACATTCATCCTTGGCTACTAGACGCTTGGCAACAGGCTCCCAACAAAGGCAAGCAGTCTTGGCTTGATACTGGGTTTTTAGTTGTGGATTTAGAAACCTCCAGTTTATCTGTCAGCGATGGTGAGATTTTAAGTATCGGCTGGGTGGCCATTGATTATGGCAAAATACAGTTAAACAGCGCCAAGCATCTATTGCTTAAAAATGCGCATAGCGTTGGCCACAGTGCCACTATTCATCACTTACGTGACTGCCAGTTAGAAACGGGAGCCACGGTTGAGCAAGCGCTCTTATCATTACTGCAAGCAGCCATAGGCCGAGTATTGGTATTTCACCATAGCCCGATGGATATGCAGTTTTTGAACTATCACAGCCAAAAACAATTGGGGGCAAAGTTGTATCTTCCTGTGGTCGATACATTACAGTTAGAAAAAAAACACCTTGATCATATTGGTTGTCCCATTAAAGCCGGCGACCTGACTCTGGCAAACATTCGTAAGCGCTATGGTCTACCTGCTTACCCCGCCCATAACGCACTGACTGATGCCCTTGCTACGGCCGAACTACTTTTAGCCCAAGTGGCCCATAAAGGCGGTGAGTGTTCCATGAAGTCATTATGACAATAAACGCTACGCATTATTAATATGGCATAAGTTTTGATTGGTAACGTCTGAAGTGTTTATTTAAAACGGTTTACGGCTCTCATCATGTTCTTAGTGCATATTATTATACTTCTTGTTTTGGCCATGCCCGTATGGGCGGCTGAGGATGAGCCTACAGATAGCTCAGACACTCAAAACAGTGAACAAGGCAGTAGCGAGCAGGAAAGTGACAACCCTGCCTCTAGTGAATCCAGTTCCCGTGAGCCTCTTAATTATGTCACCCCCAACAAAGCGAAACAGCGCATGGCGGAAGTCGTTCGTCATTTAAAGACGTTTCAACGGGGGAATGAAATCATTGAAATAAACGGCAAAGACGGCCCCATGGCCGGACTGTATTTGCCGGAAAATACCGGTAAACCTCAAGGGGGCATCTTAATCCTGCACGACATTGATCAACATGCTCATTGGCCAAATACCATTTCACCCGTTAGAGAATACCTGCCGGATTACGGCTGGAACACACTGAGTATTTTCTTTGATCAGTATATTGAAAAACCTCTGCCTAAAATCCCCCCTTTATCCGCCACACAAGACGACCTTAATCAAGATGAACAACCATCGGAAGATCAAGAAGCCAGCTCCGAAGCTGACTCACAGCAAGCGGCCGACACCAATGAAAACCCAATTGAAGATAACCCCATAGATGAGCAAACCGCACAAGACGAGAATACAGAAGATATACCTGCGGGTGACGCACTGGATGCCATCGCCAATAATATTGATGAAGTCCCCGAGTTCGTCCCACCGATCAATCAAGCGGTGTTAGAACAACCAGCCATTCCCATTGAAGAAACGTTTCTGGAAGACATGATATTTAATGTGGAGCAAGGTCTGAGTAAGTTAAATGAATTAGGCCAATACAATCTTGTGATCATTGCCAATGGCTTCAGTGCTAACTGGGCCGCCAAATTATTAGAACAGCGTTTATCGGCAAATAGCTTAGGCTATGCCCTGATATTAATTGACGCTAAAAGCAGTGAATACCCAGAGGTTGATCTTAACGCCAGCCTTGCAAAATTGAATATCCCCATGCTGGATATCGTCACAGATGATTCAGATGAAAACAAATATAGAATCAAGCAACGAAAAGGGGCAATGCTAAGAAAACAAAATTCAAAATATATGCAACTGTATTTGCCGGCTGTTAAACCGGACTTAACACAAACTAATAATATCATATCCAGACGCATTCGCGGCTGGCTATTAACCCATGCCGCAGGCGAAGAAGTGAGCGTCAAGCAAAAAGGTAATTACTGATTTATGCTTACTGCGTTTTATAGTTGCTTTGAAATAATTGATAGACGTAAATAAAACTAGCACTCATCATGAAAATAATAACTTCATGAACCTGCCAATTAAAGCTGTAACGTAATAGCGCTAGCAATCCAAAATAACCGATCACACTATACTGCAACCATAAAGCGAATTTGATCCCCAGTTGGTTGCTTTTAAAGACCTCAAAAAAACAACGTCCAATATAGTCACTCGCAATACACAATAAACACACAAACAGGCCGACCCATAAAAATGACAGCCATATCATCCAGTCACTCCAACCTAATACTTGCGCCGATTTTGCAGGTCCGGACCAAAGCGCATCCCAACTTACGGCGAGAATCAAACCCAAGCTAATCCATGGATTATGAGGTTGGGATTCGCTATTTTTTTCATTGAGTTCACCATATAAGAATTGACTAACCAATAAAAACGCCACCACACCGACAAGCGGTGTTAACCATGGCAGGTATTGCACACAGATATACGCCAAGACATAACCGACTAAAGGAAACACGGTATGAGTCAATGACACCCCTAAAATCCAGTACCTTGCTTGTGCACGAGTTTGAAACGCTCGGGCACGTACCAAGGTGGCCATGGCCGCATCAATCCCAATACCCAATGCCATTAATGTACTGGAAAATACAAATACACTAAGATCTTGATGCATTACTGTCACTCCATAGCTCAACAAATTCACCAAAGGATTTATTGCTGCGACCAATCCAAACGTATATCCCACTGATAATGATGAGCCGCTTCTAAGGGCGCTACTTCATTATCAATATTTTCAAATACATTAGTACTTGGGCTAATCATGGGTTCACGACCAAATAAGTAACTTTGTTCCTTAACAATCGTGAAGTACGCTTTATTTAAATCCAAGGCACGCTGTTTTGAGGGTGTGATTAATGGATAAATGGATTCCAAAGCCTCAATTTTTTCATATTTTGGGCTATTATCTTGATTAAACCAGCGGCTTTTCATTTCCGTATTTTGTCTAAATTCATCGCCCCCTTGAACCCGCTCCATATAGGTTAAATACTCACCTTTTTCTTCACCACGATTAGGCGCATCAATTAACTTGGTTAAATCAATGTATCCCCAGCCTTTTTCGCCTGCTAATTTACGCGGAAATGAAAACGTTTGATCAATAGTGGTACCAATGGTTTTATGACAACCGGCACAAAAAAATTGCTCTTGTTTCGCTTGTTTACGTAATGCACCTTGCTCGTCTTCAATGAATCCCCAAATCAACCAACCAAAACCATTGGCAAACCCTCTGTCACCAAAATCAGATACGGCGGGTAGATTTTCAAAGTGCTTTTCTTTGGCTTCACCGTAGTATGATTGGCGAATACGCGATAATGGAAACAAGGTATGCTTTTTCATATAGCGTAATTCTTTTAAACGGGCAGATGGTTTGATATTACCCTGATCATCAAACCCCACATAACGTACGCTGTGTAAAAATTCTGTGCCTTGTGGATACAACATGTGCTCAACTTTTATTTCACGAGCATCGCCCACATAATGCGTACGACGTTTTACCAGTGTGACACGATCTTCCATGACGCCATTGGCGTTGATATCTAAATTAAGGTTGTGCTCATTCACTGGCATGATAGTGGTTTCATCCAGTTCTAAAATACTCATTTCAGTTAAAGCCAGGTTAACAAAGTAAGCATCTAGGTTTGTTTTCCCCTCTAATTGGTAAAATTCGCTGGGTAAACGCATCATCACATCATCAGTTGAGCCATTTGTTGGCCAAAACATACTAGGCATGGGCTTGTAATTAAATGCGACCCACATACTGCCATCACGAGCTAGGCCTTGCTCATCAAAGGCAGCGGCGCCTTTTTCAAAATCTTGAATATGCGGAACAGCCCCTTGCCATTCATCACTTTTCATCCATTTTATTAATGGCGAGTAATTGTCTTGATTAATATAACTAAGAATAGCTTGATCGCTGATATCTTTAATTTTTTCACTGCGATCTATAAATAAGTTTTTCCAACTATTTTTCAAACCCACATCAGAAAAATCATAGCTGCCCTGTAGCGTGCCATCACGCATTTGGTTGGTATGCTGTTTATCTGAATAAGACTGATGGCATACATAACATGGATTATGTTTGCCTTGTGTTTTTGTATAGCACTGAGGCGGTATAACGGCCTCTGGATTATATATTTCGTTATGCTTGATATAATCCATGGCAGACACATCATTGGCTTGTGATTGCGCAAAAACCTGGGGCAGAGATGAATCGTCACTGCAAGCGGTGAGCACAACGAGCAAACTGATTAACATTAAGCGCGTCATATTTTTCCATAAAGTAGTAAGTAAAAAGGGCAGCCTAAGCTGCCCCCTTTACAATTTAATGACTAACAATTAATTCCTACAAATTAGTCATTTACTTTTGGGTTATACAACCAAAGTGTATTGTTTTCTTGGAAGCCATCTTCACCAAGTAAGATACGACCATCATCCATTACAATCACATTATCCGGTTGAGACAGGCCGTTCACATCACAACGCTCAGCGCCATTGAGTGACGAACGATACGTAGAACCCATTACCACAGGTTCAATACGTGATACGTCGTATCCCGCTTCTAGTTTCATACGGTATACGCCACCACAATCTTTAACGCGGGCAGATAATTGAATGTCACCTATGTCATCAATCATACCTTTGTCCATATCGGCGATAGCAAAATACACATAAGCATCGTTAACCGTTTCACCGGCAACCAGATCTGTGCCTTCAACCGCTTCTTCGGCACGTTTTTGGTTCACATAAATGCCTTCAAACTTACGCCATTCAGCCGTTGCACCTTTTGCTTTGGCTGCCTTACGAGACTCAAGAAACGCAATACGATTATCCATCGGTTGTTGAGCCGTAACTTTACCACCGCCAATTGCCACCGTTGGATAGTTACTTGCGCCAGAAGCCCAAGCAACCGCATCAATATCAGTCAGATAACTTGTATTGCCATCATTGTGGTATTCAACCGTATCGTATTGCGCAATCCAGCTTTCGATTTCGGTATCGTTGCCATGGGCTAATTCGATCCATGTGATATCAAAGCCAGTGGTTAGTGGTTCAGTACTGCCCAAGTCTTGTGTCACTTTAGCGCCATATAAAGTACCGACACTTAAGTCTTCTGCTGTATCAGCGACAAACTTAAACATCACACCGTTGGTATCATCTTGTGATAAATAAACCGTTTTACGATCTGGCATCACAATTGAATTTTCATGTTCGAAACGGCCCATCGCATAACGTTTAACCGGTGTAGGATTCGCTGTTTTTGGATTAGTGATTTCTACAATGTAGTGATAACGGTAGGTGTTTGGCACATAAGACGTTGCACCAGTTGGATCAACATACGCATCAAAGGCATCACGGTTACCATAAGAATCAGAAGCACTTGCGTCATCCCAAAGGTGTGTTGAGTCACCAAAGTTACCCCACTCTTCTGAAGTCAGCGGCGTGCCCCAAGGAGAAACAGACCCAAAACAGTTGGCGGTGGTGCCCCATTGGCCAAAGTCCAGCATCATCACATCGCTAGTATCAACCATCCAACCTGAATCAGATTTATTTAGTTTCAAACGGCTCATGCCACCGGGCACTGATTCCCAGTTAGTAAATAAATAACCTTCGTTAGCCCCTGTTGAAACAAAACCATTAAAGTCAGGCCAGCCTGATGTATTCACGGCAGCGGTACCATTTTTATCGAAAATCATACCAAGGCCGTTAGGCATCGCACCACCAAAAGTATCACCCGCTTGTGCAACCACTTGGTATTCACCGTATGCACTCATAACCGTTTGACGTTCTTTATCGGTTTGTGGCACTGGAGAAGAGATTAAATTTTTAGGCAGCTTGTTAACGTTTAAACCTTTTAAAACACCAACCGTACCTTTATTTAATAACACTCCATCAGCATCTGCGATTTCGTTAGCATCAGATGGGTGCTGTAAGTTAAAAAATAAATCACCTTCCTCAGTAATAAACGCACCGGTTACTTCTGCACCGGCAGGTACGGTAGCTAAACGGGTTAAGCCCGCTGTAATTAATCCGGCATCGGAACCATTTTTACCATCTGTGCCGTCTTGGCCTGAAGCACCATCGGCTCCAGGAGCGCCCGGCGCACCATCGACACCGCTTTTACCCACAGCGCCCACTTCCCCATTTTTGCCATCATCACTATCGCAAGCGGTTAGCATGCCCAAGGTTGCAATAAGCATTGCATTAATCAGTGGTTTTTTTGTAAATCCCATCATAGTGCCCTTCTAATTATTCGATTAGGAGTCATTTCCTGGGGCACACGTTAGTAAGCAAAGATGACAATCACATAAACAGTTTATGAAGAAAATAAGTAGGTTTTATGAATTAAACGTTTTTACTGTAATATTTTAGGGTAATAAAAAAGCCAACTGATTTACCCAGTTGGCTTTATGTCTAATGAGAAGACTGCTTGATATCTATAGAGAGCTTGGGGCCTATCTTAACTTAATCATCTTCTTGATCATGCATTTTTTTCATCTTTCTTTTTTTATGCTCATCTTTAGATCGCTTAGACATCAACTTAACAAATTTTTGTTTTTGATCATCATTCAAAATAGTATAAATGGCATGTTGGTGAGCCAGTTTTTTAAGTACGCGGGCTTTATGCATGGTTGCAATTTCTTCAGCAATGGCATCGGCTTGGCTTTGATCATAGTTGATCAGTAAGGCTTGTTTCTTTTCTTTGATGGCTTTCATTGCTTCACGGCCTTGCTGGCGCTGTTCTTTATGACCAGCACGCAGTGCTTTTAATTGAGTCACTTGATCCTGGGTTAAATCCAGTGCTTTGATTAAACGTCGTTCGTGATGCTCTGGGGATGCCAGTGCTGCGAATGACAAAAGGCCAGCCATTAGGCTGACCAAGATGTATTTAACGGTTTTTGCTGATGTGTTCATTGTGTTTCTCCGGTTGGTTTCAATGAATAGACCTCAGTATATGCACTACAATATTAAGGAGGGATAAGAGAAGGTAAAGTAGCGTAAAGTGTTCACCCTGCTCTTGTATCTTTTTGTATCAGCGCCGAAAATGACATCATGAACCCAATACTCTTAATCGATGACGACCAAGCTCTATCAGAACTACTCTGCGAATACCTAAACGCAGAGGGTTTCACCGTGGAGGCTGCCTTCACGGGAAGCGATGGCCTGAACATGGCGACTGACAAACCCTACCAGCTGATTATCCTTGACGTCATGCTACCCAATATGAACGGCATTGAAGTACTCAAGCGTATGCGTCAAGCGAATATTCAAACGCCGATCCTGATGCTGACCGCAAAAGGCGATGACCTTGATCGCATTCTTGGCCTTGAATTAGGCGCCGATGACTATGTCCCAAAACCGTGTAACCCAAGGGAATTACTGGCCCGCATTAACGCCATATTACGCCGCTCGCAGACCTTAGTAGACCGTCAGGATGGTCCGTTAATCATCGACCCTCGCCGTATTGAGGCCAGCTACAAAACCACGCCGCTTAAACTCACTGGCGCGGAATTTAAAACATTGGAGTCTCTGCATCAGCGCCAAGGTAATATTGTGACAAAAGAAGTGTTGTGCCAAGAGGCCCTTGGTCGGCCACTGACTCGTTATGACCGCAGTATTGATGTGCATGTAAGCAACCTAAGAAAAAAACTCATCGAAGCCGGTGCCAGCTCAGACATCATCATTAATCAGCGAGGTTCGGGCTATTTATTAAAGCCAGAATAAATCATGCTGCATCATTTTGGATTAACCGGTCGTATTCTTTTTAGCTTTTGGCTTACCTTATTATTAGTCGTGCTGAGCATGGTGTTGATTTTCATCGCACAAAAAGATGAGCACACCTTACAGCGCATGCCTCCCATTCAAACGGCTGAAACCCTTTCTCTTAAACTCCTAAGTGAAAACTATGCCTCAGTAACTAACTGGTTTAGAACACAAAGCCCAAGAGATAAACGGCGCATTTTCATCACCAATAATGGCGAAGAAATTTTAAATCGCCCTCTACCTAAACCGCTTTTTAGGATTAATAGCAACTTATCACCAACACATCCTTTTATTCATCATAAACGTAAAGGCTATGTATTTGTCGGGCGCTATTTATTGCTACCCGACGGTCACAATGTAAATATGCTTATTCGTAACCGCGATCATAAGCCGCCTTTACATAGCATCATGGCCGATCAGTGGTTTGTATTTGTTTTAGCTGCCATATTAATCAGTGGCCTTATCAGTTACCTGCTAGCACGTTATATTGCAAAACCCATACTAGTTTTACGCAACGCCACACAAAAGTTAGCCGATGGTGACTTGTCTATTCGTATACAAGATGATTTGAAACGTAACTATGGTGAAGTGTCATTACTGGCTCATGATTTTGATCATATGGCAGACCGACTCGAAAAAACCATCTCCTCTCACAAACACCTTATTCAAGACATCAGCCATGAACTACGCAGCCCCGTCGCGCGCCTGCAATTGGCCTTAGAGCTGGCGAAAAAACGTTTGCACATAGCAGATGATCAAATGGATATTATGCGCATTGAAAAAGAGTGCGAGCAAATTAACCGCATCATCAATACCTTACTGAATTTGCCCGCTTATGAGTTAGACCCCACTCTGGCATTTAAAGACAATGTCAGTGTGAGTGCGCTTTTACAGCATATTTGTGAAGACTTAAATTACAGTAATAAAGACAAAAGCATTTGCCTGAGTATGAATACAAGCCAGGATGTTACATTACCTGCCAACGAGCAACTACTGCGCAGCGCCATCGAAAACGTCTTAAAAAATGCTCAGTACTACCATCAAGGTAACGAAGCGATTCAGGTTTCGTTATCCCTCAAAGAAAACAGCTTAATTATTCACTGTGTAGATCAAGGCCCCGGTGTCAGCCCTCAGCAATTAGAAGAAATCTTTAAGCCTTTCTATCGAATCAGTGAAGCAAGAGAACGCAGCAGCGGAGGTCACGGCCTAGGCTTGGCCATCAGCAAACGAGCCATAGAACTGCATAACGGTAAGATATTCGCTGAAAATCATATGCCGAACGGTCTGGCTGTCACGATTATTTTGCCCTGCTAATAGCCCATTTAACTCTTAACCTCTAGTAAATCTCAGGTATACTCAGCTCGCGGTAAAAATAACTTTTTCCATTCCCGCTTTAGGTATCACATGCTGCGTATTTGCTTTGTTTTATGCTTGGTTATTCTCTTTTCTGCCTCCACCCATGCCCGTCAATCTTGCGATTGGCCGTTTCGCACCAGTGTGAACATAAAAGAAAACAGCGGCTCAAACTTAAGCGATTATCAGGTTAAATTAAACATCAACAGCAGCAGCTTTGACTCACGCTACAATTGGAGCAGTGAAGGAATAGACTTAAGAATCTTCGATTCAAATGACACCTCACCTTTAGAGTTCTGGATTGAAAACTGGAACCAAGCCGCTAAAACAGCAACGGTATGGGTACGTTTTCCTGCCAGCGCACCTTTGATCGCCAATGCTAACCGCAATATTTTTCTCTATTACGGCAATACCGCCGCAACTGCACTGGCGAATGTGCCGTTTACGTTTGTGGAGCCTGGTATCAAGTTTCATACTCGTAATGTGACTTCAAACCCCAATAGTTTCGCTAATGCACAAACCCTGTTTGAAAACAGTAACGACAATAATGGTAATTACGGTTGTACGTTTATTACAAATTTTACTGGCATCACCAACGGTGCGCTTTTTGGGGCAAAGAATAACTTCATTGCCTACAGTGAAACTTACTTTGAGGTAGCAGCAGGCGAAGCAGGAACATGGGAGTTCCGATATGGTGCGGACTTTGGCTGGGGGGGTGGTTTATATGTTAATAATACGAGTTTAGAAGAACAGTGGAATGATGACCTTTGGTGGGCCAATAACTGGAACAATCCTGACGAAATTCTACAAGGCAGCATATCATTACCAGTGGGATACCATAAACTAGAGGTGATTGGTGGTGAACCCGGAAACGACGGTGGCATCACTGTTCAATTTAGAAAGCCAGGTGGCAATTGGACAACTTTTTCAACGGGTAATATTGATATTCGTTCACGGGCTTGCCCGGTTATTCTGCCCACAGTGACCTTCGGTGCCCATGATGTATGTGGTATTGATTTAGAGCAGCTAACGACAACGCCTGCA
>NYTP01000096.1 GCA_002683575.1 Bermanella sp. | reverse complement strand
CTCTTTGGATTATCCGAATGCCTTCTTGGGTGTGAACTTCAAGCCACAACTTTCAATTGGTTTAGACAAGGGTACTGCCCCTGAGCCAGGTGGTGCGTTTGTTGATGGTCGTATTAAGACTGACATCGCTTTGAACTTTGATTACCTGAATGCATATAGCGGTGGTATTGCTTACACCATGTACGAAGGCAGTAAATACGATCAATTGAAAGATCGTGACAATGTTAGCTTGAACCTGAAAGTGACGTTCTAACTGCTACACTTTTTTGTAAGCTCTAATTGTTAAGGAATAGATATGTTAATGAAGAAAACACTAATCGGGACAGCCGTTGCGCTGTCCTTGGCGGCCGGTAACGTACTGGCAGCCGTATCGGCATCAGAAGCGGCGCGTTTAGGTAAAGACCTGACGCCTATCGGTGCAGAACGTAAAGGTAATGGCGGTGCGATCCCTGCGTGGACCGGCGGCATTGAATCACCAGCGGGTTTTAAAATGGGTGATAAGCACATTGACCCGTTCCCAGGTGACAAAGTGCAGTTCACCATTACTGCGCAAAACTACACAAAATACGCCGCTAACTTGACCGAAGGTCAAATTGCGATGTTTAAGAAATACCCTGACACCTACAAAATGCCGGTTTATCAAACCCGCCGTAGTTCAGGTTATCCACAAAACGTGTATGACAAGACCAAAGAAAATGCCACTAAGACTAAATTAGTGGATGGTGGTAATGGTATGTCTAACTATGACGTGGGTGTGCCTTTCCCAATTCCTGCTGATGGCATGGAAGTGATCTGGAACCACATTGTGCGTTACCGTGGCGGCAGTGTGAGCCGTGTTGTGGGTCAAGCGACGCCACAAGCTAACGGTTCTTACACCATGGTTAAGTTTAATGATGAATTTACCTTCAAAAATAAACTAAGCGATTACAACCCAGCCACCATGCAAGACAACAACATCTTGTTTTACTTCAAGCAAGAAGTGGTGTCTCCAGCGCGTCTAGCGGGTAACGTTCTGCTGGTTCACGAAACATTGGACCAAGTAAAAGAGCCTCGTAAAGCGTGGATCTATAACGCCGGTCAGCGTCGTGTACGTCGTGCACCTCAGGTAGCTTATGACGGTCCAGGTACGGCATCTGATGGCCTACGTACGTCGGATAACTTCGATATGTACAACGGTGCACCAGATCGTTACAACTGGAAGCTAATTGGTAAAAAAGAGATCTACGTTCCGTATAACTCTTACAAGCTAAACTCTGGTGATGTGAAATATGATGACATCATCAAAGCCGGTCACATCAACCAAGATCTAACTCGTTATGAGTTACACCGTGTATGGCATGTTGAGTCTACGTTGAAAGAAGGTCAGCGCCACATCTATGGTAAGCGTACTTTCTACATTGATGAAGATACTTGGCAAGCCACTGAAATCGACCACTTCGATGGCCGTGGTGATCTATGGCGTGTAGCCGAAGCACACAACATGTTCTTCTACGATCATAAAGTGCCTTGGTACACCATCGAAACCCTATATGACTTGCAGTCTGGCCGTTACCTAGCACTAGGCTTGGATAACGAAGAGTCTAAGCCATATAACTTTGGTTTCACTCGCAGTGAAAAAGACTACACACCTTCTGCGCTTCGTCGCTCTGGTGTTCGCTAATTAACCCAGGTTAACTAGCATAAAAGAAAGCCCTTACTCTTGAGTAGGGGCTTTTTTTTGTCGAAAATTTGACGTGCTTAGTCCATTTGGGCTGGGTGGAATGCGCCAATCTTTGCATATTAAAAACACTGCTTGATCTTGCGAATGCGAAGTGGTTTTATGCGTAGCTTAATTTGGCGTATCCAGTCTTAGTACCATTGATGATAAAATAATAAAAATGTCAGGGGCGAAGTTGTGTTTTCCATTGAAAACTCTGTAGTAAAAACACTCTCTGAAAGTCGTATCCGTGTATTCGCCATGAAATTACAGTTGCCGTTGTTGCCGCTGAATTTTATTCGTCGTGACGTGGTGATGGCGAAGCTTGAACGATCCTCTTCTGCGCATTTTCATATATTGGAAGCGGCACCTGGTTATGGTAAATCACTGGCCTTGGCTCAGTGGTTACACCAAAAAAAGCAGCACAAAGAAGCGGTGGCTTGGCTAACACTTGATCCAAAAGAAAACGACTCTCTGCGTTTATTAACCTATTTAATCTGTGCGATTCACTCAGCTGACAATAAGTGCGTTAAAAAATCCTTAAAAGCCTTAGAAGACGGCGACGCCCTAGAAAGCATTATCACGCTTGTTCATCAAGAGCTGGCAGCCATGTCAAAGGTGCTGCACCTTGCGCTGGATGATGTGCATCATATTCAAGACAGTCAAAGCTTGGCCTTGCTCGAAGAGCTGATGGCGTATGCCCCGCCGAATTTAAAAATGTACTTTACCAGTACATCTATTTTCCCTTTAGATGTGGCGCGCTTTGTGGCGCAAGGTCAATGCGCACGGTATAGCGAACATGATTTAGCTCTGAACAAAGAAGAGACAACACAGTGGTTATCAAATGTAATTAAAGAACCGCTGGAGCCCATTCAAATTGATGAAATTCATTCGCAAAGCGCAGGCTGGTTTGCGGGCTTGGTGTTAATTAAAAACGTTTACGATACCCATCAAACCACCAAGGTAAAAGGGGATGAACGGGTACTGTGCGAATACTTTGAACAACAGTGGCGTACCTTTATTTCGGATGATGAGTATGTGTTGTGCACACGCTTATCTTATATTGGTAAAGCGTGTGGTTTATATTTAGATGCTATTTACCATAGTGAATCTTCCGCTGATAAGTTAACGCAACTTGCCAATAAACATGCGCTGGTAATTGCGGATGACAAACAAAACAGTTGGTTTTATCTGCACCCATTACTTGATGTTTATTTGTCACGTTTAGTTGATGGTGTCGCACACTTAAATGAATTAGAGCAGGCCAGTGCCTGGTTACACCAGCATGGCTACCATGTTGAAGCGGTTGAAATGGCCTTAAAGGCCGGCAATAAACAGCAGGCCGCCCACTTATTGCAAACCACCGCAGAAAGTATTTTAGAAGAACAAGATATTGCACAGCTATTGGCGTGGAAAAAACAATTGCCAGATGACGTGATTACGGTATCCCCAAGATTGGTGATTATTTTTAGTTGGACACTGGCATTTGCACAACAGCTCGATGATGCAGAACGATTAATGGCACAAATGGATCGATTTACGGTGACGGATAAGTCGGTGATTCCTGAAGGTGTGTCTGGCCAACTGTTTGCCATAAGGGCTTATATTGCACGCTGTCGCGGAAAGATTAATAACGCCATACAATTGTGTCGCCAAGCATTGGATAAGTTAGAAGACAGTGACTATGTGGCAAAGGCCATCACTTACTTTAATTTGTCTAATGTTTATATGACGCTAAATAAATTATCTGAAGCTCGGCACTATAATCGCTTGTCATTTGAAACTGCCCGCGCGGTGGGCAGCTTGCATTTAGAAATGTTGGCATTGCATGAGCAGGCTCGCATCGAACAAGTAAAAGGTAATTTGCACCTGGCTGAAAAGCTATTAAGTGAAGGTCTTGCCTTGTCTGAGCGTTTACCGAACCGTAATCGAGCTGCTGCTTATGGCCGTCTGCTCATTTATAAAGGTTATATGGTTTGGTTGCGTAACCGTAGCGATGACGCTGAAAAGTTATTGTTGCAGGGTATTGCCATCTCTGAGCAATGCCATGATTCTTATATCATTATGGGTTACGTGTTGCTGAACAACTTAGCACGTCAGCGCGGGCAATTAGAAAAAGCCTATGACTATCTCTCTAAAGTTGAAGCAATTTTACAGTATTGGTCGGTACCGGGTTTTATTTACCAGCCATGGTTATCCACCATGCGCGTTAATTTATTAATTGATGAAAATAAAATAGATACGGCTCAGGCAAACTTAAAGTACTTACATGGTTTACTTGAGCAAAACGAATACAGTTTATCCCCTGAGCACTACCCTGATTTAAAAGGCTTGGTGGATGTGTTTTCTGTTAGGGCAAAATCCATAGCGGGCCAGCATAAACTGGCGCTTAAGCAATTGGATAAAAAATTAGATGACAACGGGCAAAACCAACAAGGCTTTGCGTTGATCTTTATTTACCTTATGCGCGCGCTGTTGCGTTATCAACTAGGACAAGAAGACAATGCCCTGCAAGATTTTCGTAAAGCCATTGCCATGGCTGAAAAGAACTTCTGCATTATGCCCTTCATCGAATATAGCCCCGGCATGGCAGCGCTATATCAGCAGTTGCCCAGCAACATTAAACAAAAAGAGTTTGTGCGCACAATTTTAAGTAATATTGAGCTCAACGATCAGGGTCATCACAATCAGGCCTTTGCGCAGGTGCGCAGCATTATAAGTCAGCGGGAACTGGCGGTGTTAAAGCTCATTGCTGAGGGCTTGAGCAATCAAGAAATTGCGGAGCGTTTGTTTATTAGCTTACATACAGTAAAAACCCATGCTCGACGTATCAATGGCAAGTTGGCGGTCAAGAGTCGAACTCAAGCCATCATTAAAGCCCGTGAAATCGGAGTGATCTAAGCCCTCGATACTTGGCAAATCAGAGTCATTGAGCTACACCTTAATAATACATTCAGGTGTAGATATCATGGACGGCGAAAACATCATTACCATTCTCAGTGAGCGCCCAAGACTCTTGGTTGACAGTCTTGGTGAGCGTTACACCTTGAACCAATTTCCAATAGAAGCGCAATTTTTCAGCCACGTGTCCGCTGAAACCAAGCTGATTGTCTTAGACTTTACTCATGCAGACCCTCAAGCACTTGGGTTAATTGAGCGGATACGTAATAAAGAAGGGTTCGAGAATACCCCCATCATTGTTTTGCAAGAATCCAGCTTACAACATACCAGCGTACAAGCGTTTGAAATGGGCTGTGACGATATCATCGATATGGTCATTCATGAAAATGAGTTGCCCATGCGCTGTGAAAAGCTCATTTTTAATAAAATTGCCAATGACCAGCTACAAGCGCAGGTGAAACAAGCCACGGAATTGGCCTTTATTGCCATGTCGGATACGTCTGACTTAGGCATCAATATCCAGTTTTTATTAGAAGTGCATCAATGCAATAACCTAGATGAACTAGGCATGCGTTTGTTGCAAGCTGTGAACGCCTATGGCTTAAAATCGAGCGTACAGCTAAGAAGTGGGATGGGTGTTAAAAATATGGAAGCGTCGGGCATGGAACGTGAGCTGGAGTCCAAACTCATGTGGGAACTGCAACATGACGGGCGCTACATTGACTTTGGTAAGCGCAGCGTCATGAACTATGAACAGGTATCTGTACTGGTCAAAGATATGCCTGTGGATGATGAAAAGAAATACGGCGCTTTAAAGGATAATCTATTTTCACTGCTGCAAGGGGCCGATGCCCGCTTAAAAGCCTTAGAGAATGTTCAGCAGGTACAAGACCAACAACAAATGATGCGCGGGCTATCGTTAAAAATGCAAAGCATGATGGAAGAAATTGATGAAGGCTATCAGCAGGTCATGAAAAACATCGCAGACGTGGTGGAAAACATGTCTGACGGCATTAATGAAGTCATCGTGAATCTGGCTTTACATGAGGAGCAAGAGCGCGCACTAGAGAAAGTCATGGAGTATGGATTAAAAACCACCAATGAGGTTTTTTCCAAAGGTTTACGCTTGGATGAAAATTTCCAAAATGTGATTAAAGAACTGGGTGTGTTTTTATCCAATGATAAGGTCAAGTTTACCGCTGAACAGCGTAAAAAATTATTAAGCATTATTAATGAAAGCTAGCGGTTGCTAGCTTTCATAATTTT
>NYTP01000095.1 GCA_002683575.1 Bermanella sp. | reverse complement strand
TTGGCACAACGACTTTACGGCCATTCAAGATAGCCCCTTGGTGCAGTACCCCTTAGTCTTGATGCAAGCCATTATTAATCTATTAGATAACGCAAACCAGTCATCCAGTCAGCCCATTGAGTTATCACTGAGCTGGAACACACAGCATTGGCAGTTAAACATTCGTGACTACGGTGAAGGCATTGCTGATGATTTTTCTTTGCCCAACCAACCGGTTGAATCAAAGAATGGTTTAGGCATTGGTCTCCTGCTTAGCCATAGCAGCGTTTTACGTTTGGGCGGCCAGATTTCACTGCGTAATCACTCCCATGGCTGTTTAACCACCATTGAGGTGCCATTTAATGTCGAAAAATAAAAATACGTTTTTGGTCGTTGATGATGACACAACATTATTAAACGTAATGGGCCGAAGTTTAACTCGTCGTGGATTTGAGGTGCTGCAAGCGGAAAACGGCGAGCAAGCTCTGACTCTTTGCCAAGCACACCAACCAAGATTTATTTCGTTGGATTTAAAGCTCGAACAAGAAAGTGGCTTACACTTGATCGAGCAATTAAAGCGCCATTCGCCTGATGCTCAAATCGTAATGCTCACCAGTTATGCCAGCATTGCCACCGCGGTGGATGCCATTAAATTGGGCGCACATCAATACCTGTGCAAACCAGTGGACATTGATGAACTTCTCAATGCATTTAGTGATGGTGCCGATACTTCAGAAAAAGTTGAAACAGAAGTGGCTGACAAGCCCACATCGGTTAAACGCTTAGAATGGGAAAAGATTCAACAAACCCTGCAGGCCAATGACGGCAACATTTCAGTAACGGCACGTGAGCTGGGAATGCACCGCCGAACACTTCAGCGCAAACTGCAAAAACATCCGGTTAAACACTAGCGTGATTTTTAAAAGGGTAACCTGAAACACAGATGTACAAAGAGACGGTTCCCACAACGCGGTATAAAGCCATGGTTAATCATCACTAAAATACTTATCCACATTAAACGAACTGAGCAAGTGGGGAAACGTTCCCATGACACCAGCCACTACCATGCCGTTAATAAAGGCCTCTGGAAAAATCATTAGTGGCAAGTACATAAAGTACTCTTCGTATACCGCTTCCCAGCTATAGACTTGCAGCAATCCCAACATCAATGATGTTGTGCAGGCCACCGCTAAAATCGCAATGGCGCCATTAAAAAAACCACATAAGAAAATATACACAAACGGGTTCGCTGGTAACTTACGTTGAACAAGCGTCAGCACTCCATAAGATGTGGCCACCGGTAACGCCACCGACACCATAAAATTCACAGCAAAGCCCGCATAACTTTCTAAACCAATAATCGTCACGCACAATAAACCAATAGCACCAGACAGTAATGCCAAGGGCCAGCCCATCACCAAGGTCGCGGCGGTAAGCCCCATAAAATGAATCCCAAGGCCACTGCTTAACCCTGCTCGAATGGACCACAACACTGCTAGGGCTAAACACGCACTGTAAAAAACGTGCTGCAGCACAGACTGCTCTTTTAACGCCAGCCAATTTACTCGCCACAGCGCCCATAACAAAACAAAGCCTGTGGGCAGAAATAAAAGATACATAAACCAGGCTGGTAGCAATTCTGACTCTATACTCACAGTGACCCCTTAACGTTTCGATACATAGCACTGACGGCTGTTACTGGTTATTTTAAGGCATTTTAGGTACTCTACGCCGCTATTTTACGCTGTGTGCACACTTTATCCGAGGATCAGATGTTTAATCTCATCAGAAAAACCACCGACAATCCCAAAAACGATATTTTATCTGGTCTCACGGTCGCCCTCGCACTTGTGCCAGAAGCGGTTGCCTTTGCCTTCGTTGCTGGGGTGAACCCGCTTGTGGGCCTATATGCGGCCTTTATGGTGGGCATCATCACCTCTATCTTCGGCGGGCGCCCGGGTATGATCAGTGGTGCAACCGGAGCCATGGCTGTGGTAATGGTAGCCTTGGTGGCTGATCATGGGGTGCAATACCTGTTTGCTGCCGTTGTGCTGTGCGGCCTCATTCAAATGCTGTTTGGAATCATGAAGCTCGGTAAATTTATTCGCCTTGTGCCGCAACCCGTGATGCTGGGCTTTGTTAACGGCTTGGCCATTGTGATTTTCTTAAGCCAGCTAGAGCAATTTAAATTTGTTGATGATGCAGGCATGAAAGCTTGGCTTGAAGGCAATGCCATGATCGTCATGTTAGGACTCGTTGCTCTAACCATGGCCATCATTCACTTCTTACCAAAATTAACCAACGCAATTCCATCTGCTTTGGCCGCCATTGTGGTTGTCAGCTTTGGTGCGGTTTGGTTAGGTCTCGATACTCGCACAGTTGGTGATGTGGCCAACATCGCCGGCGGTCTACCTGAATTCAGTATCCCTGCGGTACCTTTTACACTAGAAACGCTTTGGATCATTTTACCTTATAGCTTGATTTTAGCCGGTGTTGGTCTGATTGAATCCTTGCTTACACTTACTTTGATAGACGAACTAACCCAAACTCGCGGTCGCAGTAATAAAGAATGTATTGCACAAGGTGCATCCAATACAGTAAATGGTTTCTTTGGCGGTATGGGTGGTTGCGCCATGATTGGCCAATCCATGATTAACATCAACTCCGGTGGCCGTGGCCGTTTATCAGGTATCACCGCTGCGGTGGCATTATTGATGTTTATTTTGTTTGGCTCTGACATCATAGCGCAGATTCCTTTGGCGGCCTTAGTGGGCGTAATGATGATGGTGGTACTGGGCACGTTTGAATGGTCTAGCTTCCGTATTTTGAAAAAGATTCCTAAGACAGATGCCTTTGTATTGATTTTAGTATCCGGTGTCACGGTAGCCACTGACTTAGCCATGGCTGTGATCATCGGTGTGATTGTGTCTGCTTTAGTATTTGCGTGGGAACATGCCCAGCATATTCGTGCCGATATTAAAGAAGAAAACGGCGTTAAAACCTATGAACTACACGGTCCATTATTCTTTGGTTCTACCTCTTACTTTTTAGAACTGTTTGACCCTAAAAACGATCCTGCTAATGTAATTATTGAATTCAAGCACTCTCGAGTAGCAGACCACTCCGGCTTAGAAGTGATTGATACCCTAGCAGAGCGTTACAATAAAGAAGGGAAAACATTAAGCCTGAAACACTTAAGCCCAGAATGCCGCAAACTACTTACTAAAGCGGGCAGCATGGTTGAGGTCGATGTAATTGAAGACCCTAAATACCATTTGGCAACAGATAAACTTGCTTAGTGTATTGAAGTTTTTGAGTTAAAAAATAAAAGCCGTTATCTTTTTAGATAACGGCTTTTTTATTGCACGCGAGTTGCAGTATTAGAGTTAATCTAGACAAACAGATATCATTCTTTAAATAAAGGCAGTGCCATTAATATCGCGTCTTCTTTTCCCGCTTTGGTTAAATAATAGTTTTTACGTCGGCCAATTTCATTAAACCCTGCTTTTTCATAAATATGAATGGCCGCTGCATTCGTCACTCGAACTTCTAGATACATCTCATAGTTATCTTTTTGTTCAGCATGCTCCACTAAATGATCCAGTAGTAATGTTGCATAGCCCTTACCTTGTTGCTTGGGGTCAATGCAAATATTCAACAGCTCAGCTTCCCCTACGACATAAGATAAAATAGCAAAACCCACTAGGTTCTCACCCTCATGAGCAACAACACAATATTTGGTGGATTTTATCGCTTGTTCAAATAAACCAGGTGACCATGGAAAATCATAACCTTGGTTTTCAATCAATAATACACCGGCGATATCATCCAGTGCCATTGGGCGGAATATTAACATTGCAGCACTCGATAAGATAAAACTAGTCTTGGAATTTAACGGGTAATAACGTTTGCCATAATGTTTTCTTGGCAGCAGGGTCGCTCAGCAGTTGTTGCAAGGTCACCTCAAGCTTTACGTGAGGAATATCCCTTGGGAAGTATTCGCAATCGCCAAACACGATAACGGTTTTTTGTTCACATGCTTGTTGTAGTCGCTCTATATGAGCCACTAGGTATTTCGCTGCAATGTCTTCACCTTGATCAACATTTGGACTATCAATCATTGGCCAAGAAAACACATTTACATGACGTGGGCGTCGCTTCTTACCTTGAATAAACTGCGCCAAGTTATGAACTAACTTATGCTGCTCTGGCGTTACATTCATATCCCCACCAATGAACCAAACACCCGAGCTGTAACACCAAAACTGCACATTAAATTCAATACGACTAATAGCCGGCTCACTTGCCACCGTCTGCGGAAACGCAGGGGCAGGAATGGCTGACGTCACGGCAGAATTCAATGCACTGGCCGCCACGCTCGCAGATGACACGGGTGTAGACTCTAAGGGCGCTGGCGTTTGTGTAGGAGAGGATTGTTGTGCTGGCTTAAACTGGTGTGTTTGCGTTTCAACAGCAGGCGGAGCCACCGGTACATCTTCAAAATGGCTCGGCACTGCATAAGCCTGATTATTTTCAGCAACAGACGCTGCTTGAAAAGCATCAGGCGTGGTTTGAGAAACGTCTCGCACAGCGCTATCGCAAGGCACGTTCTTGGGAACCCAGACATCAATACCTAGGTGCTCAAGATACGTTAATTGCGCTGCGTTATATAACATAAAACTTACACACCCTCAGACTGAGGATGCGCTTTGTCATTATTATTCTCTAACAGGTTTAAAGCGTTAATATAGGCTTTAGCGGAAGCCACCACGATATCGGTATCGCTGCCTAAACCATTCACAATACGGCCACCTTTTTCTAAGCGCACCGTCACTTCACCCTGGCTATCGGTACCTTGTGTAATGGCGTTAACCGAATACAGTTGAACATTGGCTCCTGAATGCGCTTGCTGTTCAATGGCTTTGAATACGGCATCCACAGGACCGCTGCCATCTGAGCTGACCACCAACTCTTCACCATCGACCGCTAGGGTTAATGTCGCTTTAGGTGTTTCACCTGTTTGACTATGTGCATCCAGCGTAACCAATTGATATTTCTCATCCATGCTACGCGCAGCACTGACTAAAGCTTGTAAATCTTCATCAAAGATTTCGTGTTTTTTATCAGCCAGTTCTTTAAAGCGTGCAAATGCGAGGTTTAGTTCTTGATCACTATCGAAGCTCACACCCAACTCTTCTAAACGAGAACGGAATGCCGCGCGGCCTGAGTGTTTACCCATGACCATTTTATTCGCGCCCCAACCCACATCTTCTGCGCGCATGATTTCATAGGTTTCACGATGCTTTAATACACCGTCCTGGTGAATACCTGACTCGTGGGCAAACGCGTTCGCCCCCACAATGGCCTTATTAGGCTGCACAGGAAAACCCGTAATGGTCGATACCATTCGAGAAGTCGGTACGATGATTTCCGTGTTAATGCCCGTTGTTACATCAAATAAATCACTGCGGGTTTTAATCCCCATCACAATTTCTTCAAGCGCCGCATTGCCAGCACGCTCACCTAAGCCGTTAATGGTACATTCCACTTGGCGTGCACCGTTGGCAACCGCTGCCAGTGAATTGGCCACAGCCAAACCTAGATCGTTATGGCAGTGCACCGAAAAAATGGCTTTATCCGCATTAGGTATACGCTGTAATAAGGTTTTAATCTTATGGCCGAACTCTTCAGGAATGGCATAACCGACGGTGTCAGGAATGTTGATAGTGCGAGCACCGGCGTCAATGGCCGCCTCAATGATGCGACACAGAAAATCCATGTCTGAACGGCCTGCATCTTCACAAGAAAATTCAACGTCATCCACAAGGTTACGGGCACGCTTGACCGCATAAACTGCACGTTCAACCACTTGGTCCGGTGCCATACGTAGCTTATGTTCCATATGAATTGGGCTGGTGGCAATAAAAGTATGAATACGCTTACGCTCAGCTGCGTTTAACGCTTCAGCAGCACGATCAATGTCACCATCTACAGCACGGGCTAATGAACAGATGGTACTTTCTTTAACCGCAGCAGCCACCGCGGCAATGGATTCAAAGTCACCAGGACTTGCTGCTGCAAAACCTGCTTCAATCACATCAACACGCATTTTCTCAAGTGCCTTACCAATGCGTACTTTTTCGTCACGTGTCATTGAGGCGCCAGGGCTCTGCTCGCCATCACGCATCGTCGTATCAAATATGATTAGCTGACTCATGGTCACTCCTGCAATACACCAAACTCTAACCGGTTAAAAATAGACCAGTTAGAGGGTTTTAGGTGCAAAAAAGATAAGAATTATTGGGGC
The DNA here is from genome assembly GCA_002683575.1 of Bermanella sp. Taxonomy (GTDB): domain Bacteria; phylum Pseudomonadota; class Gammaproteobacteria; order Pseudomonadales; family Oceanobacteraceae; genus Bermanella. Next base: position 1,022 of record NYTP01000095.1, on the reverse strand, counting down.
AAACTATAGCTCGATTGGGGCTGGATTTCCATGACTTGTATAAGGGTTCAGCCCTAGTAACTAAGGTATAGGGCTAACAGATAACTGGGATGTGAAGTCGACGTTTTGCATCTTTATGCCTTGTAGCATATTTGAAGAGGTAGACGATGGGCCATGTTGCAATTGAACACTGTCAATATTGAGTTCTTTAAAGCGCACGTTATTTGTAATAAATAACTCAGCAGATTGAGCGGTACCTGCCGATGCCACGTCAACTGTCACGGTATGTTCAATACCAAAGGTATTTGTTGAGTCATCATAACCATCTGAAGTGTAAATATTGTTCAGCTTTATGGCTTGGCCTGTTCCTGCCGCTCCCGCAACACGATTTGTTTCATAGGTAACAGAGTTGGACTTATTTTCAGCTATGTTTTCTTGCAATAAGATTTGCTTATTTTTAACAGTTAAACCTTCATCTCCATCCGCACCGATAGTATCGATCCAGGTTCCACCGTTTGCAGCGCATGCGCTAGCGTCGATACCACTAGCGCCCATACAGCGATTTAATTTCGCACCGCCACCGCTGATGACTATTTCTGATCCTTGCTGATATTGCGTCATGGCGATACGCCCTAAACTCTGGCCTGTTGTGCGTCCACCAAAGCGAATATCATTGGCAGCAAACTCACTCCATAACTCACCAAGCACCAACTTAATGCCATCGTTATCCACATCCATGGTCATATCACGCATGTGAAATTCATAAGTTACATCGTCTAAATGAATACCAACACCATTGGATTTAGTCAGTGTGAAGTTGCCGTCAGTGATCAACATATCAGCATCAATGTTGATACCACTGCCATTTGCACCACCACCACGAACTTCCATCGCGCCATTTAAGGTAAAACGAGCATCGCTATAGAACCCAAGCATCTCATGACCGTTTTGCAGTTGTGCGCTTTCATCACCAACACGCAAGCCATCTAAGCCGTAATTGACTTGATAATTACGAATACCAACCGCTAAGAAGTCTGAACCTG
>NYTP01000094.1 GCA_002683575.1 Bermanella sp. | reverse complement strand
TTGTTTCGTCCATTGGACTCTCCTCGTTGTGTTTTACTATTTTTAATTATCAATTCACGAGGGCCATTTTTCGTTTTTTATTATTGTGTGCACGTAATTTGGTTTTATTTTTATCCGTTTCGCATAAATTGAATTCGGGTATGCGCGCAATTCCACATCCTTTATTTCGTTTGAGTCAAAAAGCTTTGATGACTCGTCAACACATTCCCTGCTTCTTCTGTGCGATCTTTTAAATTCACGCCACTTAATTTAAGACGTTTTGATTCTTCAAACAGATATTTGGCTTTGTTAACGGCAACCTCGTAACTTAAACCCGCTGGGCGAATATTGGATATGCAATTACGCTGTGCATCATGGCAACCAACATGTGCGTCATAGGTTAAATACAACCCCATGCTGTCTGGGCTTAATAAGCCTGGGCGCTCGCCTATTAATACCATCACTGTTTTTGCACCAAGCAATTGCGCCACGTGATCACCAATGGCAACGCGGCCTTGCGAACAAACGGTCAATGGTGACAGCCGAATCGTCTCACCATCCAATGCCGACAGAAGTTGCTGTAAGAATGGCAGCGCATTTTTTTCAATGGCCATGGAAGACAAACCATCTACGACACAAATAGCCAAATCATATTTCGCCGTTTCTAATGCCAGCTGTGCACAGCTTGAAGGATTTAACGTGCGCCCAAAATCCGGACGCTGTAAATAGGTGCCCCGATCATTCGCCAAGCTATTCACCAATAACGGTTCAGAGCTGGCAAATAAATCGAGGGCTTGGGGGCGATCGATTAACCCAGTTTTAAGTGTTTCATAAAGTTGCTTAGCCTCTAAAGGCAAATGCACCGCATCACGGGCTTGAGCATGCTCGAGCTGAAATTTAAGCATTTCAGCGGTGGGGATGGATGTACCCGAACGCCCCAGCGCAATACGGGCATCGGTAAAGTCTCTTAGTGTTTGCCAAGCGTTTGTGACCACATGATTAGCAGAAGGCGTTTTATTACTCATATTAATTGCACCCACTTACAAGAGGTAAGCGCTTAGAAAATGCACTGGGAATTTGAGTATTTAACTGAAAATGGCCATCCATGATCTGCATCTTTGCCAACCAATGTTCAAATTCCGGCGCTGCACGTAAACCTAATAGTTGTCGAACGTACAATGCATCATGAAACGATGTGGTTTGATAATTAAGCATAATGTCATCTGATCCCGGAATCCCCATCACAAATGTGCATCCGGCATTGGCAAGCAATGTAAGCAAATTATCCATGTCGTTTTGATCAGCTTCTGCATGGTTGGTATAACAAACATCACACCCCATGGGTAAACCGAGTAACTTGCCGCAAAAATGATCTTCTAATCCGGCGCGAATAATTTGTTTGCCGTCGTATAGATACTCAGGGCCAATAAACCCCACTACGGTATTCACTAAAAGCGGATCAAAGTGTCGCGCTACCGCATAAGCTCGTACCTCACAGGTTTGTTGGTCCAAACCATGATGGGCATTGGCACTTAGACTGCTGCCTTGGCCAGTTTCAAAATACATAACATTTTGCCCAACACTGCCACGTTTTAATTCAAGTGCGGCTTGTTGTGCTTCTTTTAAGGTATTTAGATTAAAACCAAAACTATCATTGGTGGCCTGGGTACCGCCTATGCTTTGAAAAACTAAATCCACGGGCGCACCGTTTTCAATGCATTCAATGGTATTGGTCACATGGGTTAAAACACATGACTGGGTGGGTATCTCATAATGTTGAATCACGTCATCAATCATTTTTAATAATACGGTACATTGCTGCACGTTATCGGTGGCTGGGTTAATTCCAATCACCGCATCACCATTCGCGTACATTAAGCCGTCTAATATACTGGCGGCGATGCCTGTCATATCATCGGTCGGATGATTCGGTTGCAGACGTGTAGAAAAATGGCCATGTAATCCTAGAGTATTTCTAAACTGGGTTACTACCTCGCATTTTTTTGCTACCAAGATTAAATCTTGATTACGCATAATTTTACTCACCGCCGCAGCCATTTCTGGTGTAATACCCAAACGTAAAGCGCTTAATACTTGGCCGGTACACTCCATACTAAGCAAATAGTTACGCAAGTCACCCACTGTCATATGGCTTATGGTCTGAAAGGCAAGTGCATCATGCCCATCCATAATCAAACGGGTAATCTCATCAACTTCATAGGCAACTAGGGCTTGATTTAAAAATGTTTTTAACGGTACATCCGCAAGACACAACTGGGCCACTGCGCGCTCTTTTTCAGTTTTTGCTGCCACGCCTGCCAAGACATCACCACTTCTTAAGGGTGACGCCTTAGCCATAAGTTGAGCTAAGTTATTAAACTGAAACGTTTCATTACCTAATACATATTTAAATTTAGACATAACGTTGTTCTAAAAAACCTTATTTTTAGGCACGGGCTTTGCTCATTGGAAATCAATATTTATCAGCAAATCGCATAATGAATCAATACAGTGTCAATCAATCACCATCGCTAACCGGTGATGCTACTTTAACAAGCCTAACCAAAACACATTATCAAATTATGGCAAATATTAGACTCATAAAAACAAGTAGCACGACCCATAACTGGGCAAAGAGCACCAAAACAAAGCAGGATTAAGGTTTGAATTTATGATTGAGTCCGTCGTCACACACAACCACCAACCGATTATTTACACCGTAATTCATGATGCCCATGAACATGCACATAATCTCACCGACTGGCAGCAGCATTATGATCAAATCAGTGCGGGGGAGTTTTACGGGCAAATCATTGAACGTCCATTTGAAGATTTACAGGTATTTAAAGAACACACTAGCCAAGCATTAAGTCAAAGTTGCTTGGTGTGGCCTGACAGTATTTGGCTTGGCATTTCTCCTCAATTACAAGGCAAACAAAACCAAAGCAAGATCAATGGTTTGTCCCTTAACTCCAATGACATCATGTGCCGACCAGGTAATATTGAATTTGAGTTAACCACGCCGGATGCGTTTGATATTTACGGTCTCGTGATCAGCCGTGATAAGTTGTTAAACCAAGCAAATAAACAAGGCGTAGAATTAAATTGGCAAGATATACTTCATAACGAGCGTTTGAGCATTCCAGACAACACACTGAGCGCCATTAATTTTTTGTTGGCTCGCTTATTAAACCACAACGCAACCGATTCCCATGGAACACCCGACCACCTGACTCAAGATTTAATTCATATGGGATTGTTGGAGATATTCAGCAAGGAATCCCCTAATCAAACCGTACACACCAGTTACCAACATCGTAAATCCATCGTTGACCGTGCGCGTGACTATTTACATCAACATCACGAACGAGCCATTACATTAAGCGAGTTATGCGAAGCGTGTCATACCAGTCGGCGAACATTGCAGAATAGTTTTGAAAGTATTTTAGGGTTATCCCCTATTCAATATTTACGCTATACACGCTTAAACGGTGTGAGGCGGGATTTAAAACAAGCAAAAACAGGAGAGACGATTGGCGATATCGCCGCTCGCTGGGGATTTTGGCATTTAGGGCAGTTTGCTAAAGATTATAAAAATGTATTTGGGGAGCTGCCAAAAGAAACACTAAAGTGAACCTTTTTTACATAAAACCATTGCATAAAGCCCAACTATCAAAAAATTATAAATAGTTGGACTAAATTATCCGGTTAGTTATTTTTTCTTTTCTTGCTCATATCGCATTAACACTTTCTGGGCTAGCTCCTGGCCCCATAATTGTCCTACTGCCATCGACTCTTGCATGATTGCAGGCTGCACTCTAATCATTTTCTTACCCGCTTGAGTTTGATAGAAACGATTAATCTCTTCAATGTCAGAGGTGGTTAAGTATTTTTGATAAATTGGTACAACTAAGTCTTCAAGGTCACTAGCATCAACCTCTGACATAAAATCAGTCCAAAATGTCTCTGGCGCATCAGGAATCATTTTCTTTAAGGCTGGCACCATTTGATTCAAAACTTGTACTCCAAGGTCCCCTGAGCCTGTAGCTTTCAATAACGCCTTAATACTCTCTGGCGACGCTTGTTCGGCACTTGCCAAACCGGATAGAAGCAAACAGATCAATAAAGAAACACTGCGTAAATACTTAATCATTTTATTCCCTAAATAGATATTAAATTTCCATTACTCAATTACATTCATCCACATCAAGGTAGCTATACGTACCTGGATACCTATGAATCCAATTCATTTCAAAGCACATAAGAATTATTAATACTTCTTTTATAATTATTAGCGCCAATAAAACACAAAACATTTAAATAAAAAAACGCCTTTCGGCGCTTTCTTTTTTGCTTAGAATAAGACGTTACTTTTTAACCCAGGTAGTCCCTTCACGGCTATCTTGCAGTTCAATGCCCTGAGCATCCAAGTCATTACGAATTTTATCCGCTAAAGAAAAATCTTTGTCTTTTTTTGCTTGGACACGTTTCTCGATCATCTCTTGAATATAAGCTTCGTCTACATCAACACCCTGCTGAAAGTAATCAGCGGGGTCAGTTTGCAAACAACCTAATACATCCGCAAAGGTTTTAAGCAAACTGGCCAGTTTATCTTTTTCAGAACCTTCAGCTTTATTTATGCTCGACACAAGGTCAAACATCGCAGCAATGGCTTTAGGTGTATTAAAGTCGTCATCCATGGCCGCTTTAAACTGTGCAACAAAACCGGATAAATCAGCATCGGACAAATCTAGTTCGACCGAAAGGTCACAACCTTTAAGGGCGTTATAAAGACGGTCTAACTTGGTTTGCGCATCTTGCAAGCCTGCTTGGCTATAATTGATTTCACTGCGGTACTGCACCGACGCTAAAAAGAAGCGAATTACTTCGGCATCGTATTCTTTTAACACATCACGAATGGTGAAAAAGTTACCCAGTGACTTAGACATTTTCTCACCGTCGATGCGCAAGGCACCAGCATGCATCCAAGTATTGGCATAGTGTTCACCGGTTGCCGCTTCACTTTGGGCAATTTCGTTTTCATGGTGGGGGAATTTCAAATCAGGGCCGCCGCCGTGAATATCAAAATTGTTACCCAAGCAGCATGTGGACATGACTGAACACTCAATGTGCCAACCCGGGCGACCTTCACCCCAAGGGCTAGACCAAGCCGGCTCACCCGCTTTAGCGGATTTCCAAAGAACGAAGTCTAATGGGTCTTCTTTTTCTTCAGTCACCTCAATACGCGCACCACTTTCTAGCTCTTCTAAGATCTTGCCAGAAAGCTTGCCATACCCGTCAAATTTGCGCACACGGTAATACACATCACCATTGCTCGCGGCATAGGCGAAGCCTTTTTCAATCAGAGTGTTCACCATGGCAATAATGCCTTCAATGTGATCTGTGGCTTTTGGTTCACTATTGGGGGTAAGCACATTCAGTTTTGCGAAGTCTTCATTCATAGCGCCAACCATGCGATCCACTAGCACATTAAATGGCTCGTTGTTTTCTACGGCGCGATTAATAATCTTATCGTCAATATCAGTAATATTACGAATGTAATTTACATCGTAACCGCAGTGACGCAAGTAACGTACGATCACATCAAATGACACCATCACACGCGCATGACCCATGTGACAAAAATCGTAAACCGTCATGCCACACACATACATACCGACCTTGCCAGCTTGCAGTGGTTTAAATTCTTCTTTTTGACGCGTTAACGTGTTGTATATATTTAGGGTCATAATCTTTCCTGTCACACCAAGGCCCAATTAAATAATTCACCACATTTGTGGGAGGGCGCTTGCGCGCGATTTCTTTAATGCATATTTTCTAAAATCAATATTATCGCGCGCAAGCGCCCTCCTACAGTTCAAATAATAAAAGGACCTTGTCACACAAATTAACTATTTAACGACTTATCTTCACGCAGACCAATGGTCAGGTTAAATACGGGCTTATCACTTGAGTGATCAAAACGATCTGCCACGTAATACCCTTCACGCTCAAATTGGAAACCTGTTTCAGGTGCAACACTTGCCAAAGCCGGTTCAATCAAACCGGTTTTGACCACTAGGGACTCAGGATTCAGACATTCCATGAAGTCTTTTTTGCCACCATCTGGGTTAGCATCGGTAAATAAGCGGCTGTACATGCGCAGTTCCGCTTCTACTGCATGTTTGCAGCTTACCCAATGCACCACGCCTTTTGGCTTGTCACCGTCTTCAGGGTCGCAACCTAATGTGTTTTCGATCAGCGTTGCGTTCACCTGAGTAATATTACCTTGCTCGTCTTTTTCAAAGCCATCAGCTTGAATCACATAGCCATGACGCAAACGAATGCGTTTACCGACACAAAACTTTTTCTTGAACTTCTTACTGTATTCTTCTTTAAAGTCATCCTGATCAATGAAGATTTCATTGGTAAACGGCATCTCGCGAGAGCCTAACTCTTCACGATCCTGTAAGAATGGCACCGTCAGTGTTTCATCATGATCAGCCGCCATATTCGTAATCACCACTTTTAGTGGATTGATCACACACATAGCACGCGGGGCATTTTGGTTCAGGTCATCACGAATGAAAAATTCAAGCTGCGCTACATCCACCGTACCGTCGGTTTTTGCAACGGCTAACGAGTCACAGAAATTACGGATGGCCGATGGTGTATACCCACGACGGCGCATACCGCTAATGGTAGGCATACGTGGGTCATCCCATCCATTTACAACCTTGCCTTCAACCAAGGCACGTAATTTACGTTTACTGGTCACGGTATAGTTAATATTTAAACGGCCAAACTCATATTGATGAGGCTCTGCTGGGGTTTCAAGGTTGGCAATGAACCACTCATACAAAGGGCGATGATCGGCAAATTCAAGGGTACAAACAGAATGCGTAATCCCCTCAATGGCATCTGACTGACCATGGGCAAAGTCATAGCTTGGGTAAATACACCACTTGTCACCGGTTTGGTGGTGAGTGGCTTTTTTAATACGGTAGATATAAGGGTCACGCATGCTCATGTTGGGTGAGGCCATATCGATTTTAACACGCAGCCCGCATGCACCTTCATCAAATTCACCAGCACGCATTTTTTCAAACAGCTCTAAGTTTTCTTCAACACTGCGATCACGGAACGGGCTGTTTTTACCTGGGGTTTCAAAGTTACCACGGTATTCTTTTGCTTGCTCTGCAGACAAATCACACACATACGCTTTGCCCGCTTTAATCAGGTCAATGGCCCAAGCGTGTAACTGGTCAAAGTAATCGGAGGTGTAATGAATATCTCCTGCCCACTGAAAACCTAACCAGCGCACATCGTCCTGAATGGACTGGACGTATTCATCTTCTTCTTTCTCTGGATTGGTATCATCAAAACGCAAGTTACATTGACCAGCAAACTGCTGAGCCAGTCCAAAATTCAAACAAATGGATTTAGCGTGGCCGATATGCAGATAGCCGTTCGGCTCAGGTGGAAATCGGGTTACGATATTGCTGTGTTTACCACTGGCAAGGTCTTCGTTAATGATTTTCTCGATAAAATTAACGGGTTTTGCCTTTTCTTCTGTCATTTCTTAAGCTCAATTGAATATGGCCTTGGGTTACTCATTGCAATATTTGCAATGATGGGGGGAGAAATCCCCCTGTCCGCTGGCTAGAAAAATATAAAAGCCGTATTATACGCACCCTTTAAACACAAGCACATAGAAAAGGTGATCCCGTGACTCAGGTTCTATTAAAAACCAGTTTTGGTGACATTAAGTTGTCTCTAGATGCAGAAAAAGCCCCAAAAACTGTTGAAAATTTCATCAACTACGTAAAAGAAGGCTTTTACGATGGTTTGATCTTCCACCGTGTCATTGATGGCTTCATGGTTCAAGGCGGCGGCATGGAAAAAGACATGAGTCAGCGCCCAGCAACTCAAGGCACCATTCAAAACGAAGCGGACAATGGTTTGTCTAACAAAGAAGGCACCATCGCCATGGCTCGTACCATGGATCCACACAGTGCCTCTAACCAGTTCTTCATCAATGTAAAAGACAATGGTTTCCTAGACCACACTGGCAAAAACCCTGAAGGCTGGGGCTACTGCGTATTTGGTGAAGTGGTTGAAGGTATGGATGTGGTTAACCGCATGAAAGGCGTGAAAACCGGTATGGCTATGGGTCACCAAGATGTACCCGTTGAACCGATCACGATCGATAGCACTGAAATCGTAGAATAAGCCTAGATATGAGCACTTGGTTTATTAGCGATTTACACCTAGCGCCAGAGGAAACCCGCATTACTGCGGGTTTTCTTGATTTCATGCTCGAGCCTCAAGCCGGTGACAGCCTCTACATACTGGGTGACTTCTTCAATTACTGGATTGGGGATGACGTAAAACACCCTTACATCGAACAAATACAACAGGTGTTAAAAGCCACCCAAGCGCGCGGCGTCACCTTATATTTCATGCATGGCAACCGGGATTTTTTAATCGGTGAAGACTTTTGTAAAGCCGCAGGCATGACCCTTTTAAGCGACCCTACCGTGATCCAGCTGGGTTCAGAACCCGTTGTCTTAATGCATGGCGATAGTCTATGCACTCGCGATGATGCCTATATGGAATTTCGCAAGATGGCGCGCAACCCTCAATGGCAAAAACAGTTTTTAAACCAGCCCATTGAAGATCGTATTGCTTATGCGCAAAAAGCCCGCAGCGAAAGCCAATCCAGCAACAGTATGAAAGATGAATCCATTATGGATGTCACCCCTGCTGAAGTGGATATAGCGCTCACAAAACACCAATCTAAACGCATGATTCATGGCCATACTCACCGCCCTAATATCCATCAATGGCAGCAAGATGGCGAAAGCCGTGAACGCATTGTCTTAGGCGACTGGTATACAAAAGGTTGGTATTTAAAATTTGATCATGACCAGTATGATTTAGTGGAATTTGATCTACCCAACCCTTAACCGTTTTAAATAAAAAAGAGAGTCCAGTATGATTATCCGCTTACTTATGACCGCCATGATCGTACTGGCCATCGCCAAATATTATCTGCATGACTCCAAACAACACACCGCAAACAAACCAGCCCAACACATTGAAGACATCAAAAATCAGCTAGATGACATTCAGCGCAAGCAAAAAGAGCAAACTCAAAAGCACCTCGAACACCTAGGGCTGCCTTCTAATCAAGACTAACTTGAGCCAGAGCAAGGCCACTCATAGCAGCAGCGCTATACTGGACGCTATACTTAAAACCTAGATCAATTGAAATAATTAGGGGTAACACATGATATCGCCAGAATTCATCAGCATGCTTGGCTATTGCGGCCTAATTAACATTGGCATTTTAACGCTTTGGTTTGTCTCAAATCTATTGGGTGGTGAAGCGATCATCAACTTTCACACCCGTCTATTTGGCAGCACCAGCGAGAAAATCATGCTGGTTCAATACCAGTTAATGGGCATGTATAAATTGCTTAACTTTATGTTTTTCTTAGTCCCTTGGCTGGTATTAACACTAACAAAGTAATGTTTAACGCACTAAAACAAGCTTAAGAAAGCCTCGAACAATCATTAATTCAGGCTTTCTTATATATTTAAAAATAATTATAACTTTAACTGCTTCGCAATAATCTCGTTCATAATTTCTCGTGTACCACCACCAATGGATAATATGCGGTTATCACGATATAAGCGCTCAACCACACTTTCACGCATTAAACCCATACCGCCAAATATCTGAACGGCTTCATAGGTGACAAAATCACTCACGTCTGTTGCAAAGTTTTTCGCCATGCTGACTTGTTTTACTTGGTCGATGCCGGCGTTCATATTAGCGGCCACGTTATACATCATGGTTTTACTGACTTCTAACTTGGTCGCCATTTCAACAAGCTTGTGTTTAATCACCTGATACTTGCCAATGGTCCGCCCAAACGCTTCACGCTCTTTCACATATTTATAACATTCATCTAAAGCTAATTCAGCGGTCATGTTCGCCATAGAAGTAAGCATTAAACGTTCACTTTGAAAGTTCGTCATGATCGCAAAGAAACCTGTGTTTTCGGCACCGATAAGGTTCTCAGCAGGCACCATGCAGTCTTCAAAAAATAACTCAGCGGTATCGGACGCCCACCAACACATCTTCTTAAGGCTCTTACCCACATTAAACCCTGGTGTGCCTTTTTCAATCATCAACAAACTGATTCCACCAAAGCCATCACCGCCGGTACGTACAGCCACCGTATAATAGTCCGCTCGCACACCCGAGGTTATAAAGGTTTTACTGCCGTTTACTTTGTAAAACGTACCATTGTCCGTTGTGATTTTTTCAGCTCGCGTTTTAATGTTGGCCACATCTGAACCACCGCTGGGTTCAGTAATGGCCAGTGCGCAAATTTTTTCCCCAGATAAAACAGCCGGGATCACTTTTTGTTTCAGTGCCTCACTGCCCCATTTGGCAATCGGTGGTAAACCAATATCAAGCGAACCCAAGCTTGAAACTAAGCCCGCGCTGGTGCAGCGCATCATCTCTTGTGAAAAAACAAGTTTATGAAAGACATCCGCTAGCGTGCCACCATATTTTTCATCAAAACCAATCCCCAAAAATCCTGCATCACCTGCCATTTTATAAATTTCACGAGGAAAGGTATTTTGTTCTTCCCAGTCATCAATGTGTGGCAAAATTTCTTTATCAACAAAGCGCTTAATACTGTCACGAAGTGCGTGGTGAGTTTCATCAAGATAGGGCGGTGTAACAGGAATATTGGACATGGCATTAGCCTATTATTATTGGCATAAAAAATTTGCATCTGATCAAATTATCATTAAAACAGATGCAAACAATGGCAAAATCAATCGAAAAGGTGGCCTAAACAATCAACACTTTTTAGGCCGATTCAACTTCTGGATCAGCGCTTTGGGATTCAATCTCAACCAATAATTGGCGGCCTTTTACTTGATCGCCTTTATTGACCAAAATCGATTTGATCACGCCATCGCTGTCCGCTTTCATACTGTGTTCCATTTTCATGGCTTCTAATACAACCAGTGTTTGACCTTTTTTAACGATCTGACCAGCTTCAACTAATACATCTATAATGCCACCGTCCATACTGGCTTTGACCAAGCCACTACCAGCCGCGTCGGCACTGAGCGCAGGCGCATGGGTCATATCCTCTACGAACACACAACCTTCGTGAGTATTGAGATACAATCCATTTTCAAAAAATGCAAAACTCAGTGTGCTGGCCACCCCATTTTCACTAAAACGTATTTGCTGCCCACTAAAGTGCTCTAATGTTAGAGAAAATTCATCATCACCGGCTACTAATGAAAAGCGCTTGGCTTGACTGCTTTCAACATTAACCGCCACCTTGTGTTTATCACTGACGCACAATAAATCAAACCAGGTGGGCGCTGGGTTTGAATTACGCCAAAAACCTCGCTCTAACGCATCAAAATTAGCCTGTGCTGATTTCAGATAAAACAGCCAAGCAGCTAAGGCTTGTTGCTTCGTTGTTAGACCATGAGGGGTCAGTGATCGATCGTCGTTAAACGATTGCTCAATAAATGCGGTTGTCGCTTCGCCATTCGCAAAAACAGGATGCTGCAAAATGTTGAATAAAAAACCACGATTACAGCGCACACCTAACAACTGAATTTTTTTCAAAGAGGCCATTAAACGACGACGAGCATGATCTCGGTTATCACCATAAGCAATCACCTTGGCTAACATAGGGTCGTAAAATGGTGTAATGGTTTGACCCGGTTGAATACCTGCATCCATTCTTAAACCATCACCCTGGGCATACTCCCAGCGTAAAACATGGCCGGTTTGAGGCATGAAACCCAGAGCTGGATCTTCTGCATATAAGCGCACCTCCATGGCATGCCCTTTAATAGTGACCTCTTCCTGTGTTTTAGGTAAAAGGCCACCCGCTGCAATTGTTAGCTGCCAGGCCACCAGATCCACACCAGTAACCAATTCAGTCACTGGGTGCTCTACTTGCAAGCGGGTGTTCATTTCAAGGAAGTAAAAGTTGCCTGCATCATCCGTTAAAAATTCAACTGTGCCAGCCCCTACATAATCACAAGCAATGGCGGCGTTTACCGCAGCCTCACCCATTTTTTGTCGAAGCTCAGGGCTCACAAAAGGAGATGGTGCTTCTTCTACGACCTTTTGGTGGCGACGCTGCACAGAGCAATCACGCTCACCTAGATAGATACAATTGCCGTGTCGGTCGGCAAAGATTTGAATTTCAATGTGTCGCGGACTAATGACCGCTTTTTCTAAAATAATTTCATCACTGCCAAATGCATTTAATGCCTCTGACTTTGCCGTTTTCAATTGTTCTAAAAATTCAGCACTGTCATGAACTAATCGCATACCACGGCCACCGCCACCGGCTGCCGCCTTAACCATGATGGGGTAACCAATTTCATTGGCTTGAGCCAAAAGGGTTTGCTCGTCTTGGTCGGCGCCTTCATAACCTGGGATACAAGGAACGCCCGCTTTCAACATTTCAATCTTAGCAAGACGCTTGTTACCCATTAACTCAATGGCTTTAGGGTCTGGGCCTATAAAGGTAATACCTTGAGCCTGACAAGCTGCGCAGAAATCCGTGTTTTCAGATAAAAAGCCATACCCGGGATGTACTGCCTGGGCTCCGGTTTTTTTGCAAGCATCAATGATATTTTCAACCACTAGATAGCTTTGATTCACTTGGGCAGGACCTATGCAAACCGCTTCATCTGCAAAGGCAACATGAGGCGCATCAGCATCCGCTTCACTGTAAACAGCAACGGTTTCATACCCCATGGCCTTTGCTGTTTTTAATACACGTAATGCAATCTCACCGCGGTTTGCTACTAATACTTTTGTAAACTCAGCCATGTTGTTTCTCCTACCTCAAACCACTTTATTGCTTACTGTGTTAATTATTATTTTTCACTCGCAGGTGCGAGTTCGTACAAAATAAAACACTTGTTCATTTCTATACTTGTACGAGGGCGCACCTGCGCCCGATACACTCAGCGTAATCTAGGCATTCCAAGGCGCTGGTTTCTTTTGAATAAACGCCATGGTTCCTGCCACCCCTTCTTGCCCCTGCACTGCTGCGCTAAATGCTTTAGCTGCCTCGTCAATCAATTCAGACGCTTCATGTTCTGCGGCTTTTAAAATAAGCTGCTTAGTAACGGCATTAGCCTTTGGCGCACATAATTTAATTTGATCAAGCGTGCGCCCGAGTACAACATCAAGCTCTGCTGCATCTTTTGCATAAAAGTGAGTGATGCCTAATTTAACCGACTCTTCACCACCAAAACGCTCACCCAATAAAGCCAGACGACGTGTTTGGGTTAAACCGATCCGCTTCACTACAAACGGTGCAATTTG
>NYTP01000093.1 GCA_002683575.1 Bermanella sp. | reverse complement strand
TTGGCGCGATAAAATCTTTTGTGGCTTGAGTAAACCCGGCTAGTTCATCGGCATTTTCTTCTTTGACGCGCAAAAGCATCATGAAGGCCCCTAGTTGAACATCTTCTGTTTTGCCTCTTAATATCATGCCCATTGCATCTAGAGCTTCTTGATAAGTAAGGGAGCGAGAGCCTTTGCGGCCTTTGCCGAGGATTCTAACGAATTGTGCAAAAGGGTGTTCAATACTGGTCATTATAGGCAGTTCGCTGGTTTGGGAAGTCCTGCGATTTTGGCGGCGATTTTAGCAGGGCTTTCAGGGAATAAAGTCATTAGGTAAATACTGTTGCCTTTGTCAGGGCCGTATGTGTTTTTAATTAATTTAACAAAGGGGCGATTGGCTAGAGCCACTTCGTGTTCACGATAAAACGTACGCAGTGTGTGAATGATTTCAAGATGCGCAGGTGATAGCGTGATGTTTTCGTTCTTTGCAATTTGGGTGGCAAGTTTTTCGTCCCAGCTATCAAGGTTAATTAAAAAACCTTCGTCATCGAATTCTGCGGTGTTCATCATTTAATACCAGCTAACGGTGTTTTTACATTCTGTGCAAAGCTGTACAAACCTTGTATAGCTAATAGCGTTTACGTTCTTATGTGTCTGTTGGATGCCTCTGGCATCTAGATCGTCTTGCAGAGCAAATATTGTGTTTTTAAGTGTTGCAAGTCTAGGTTGTTGGCAAGCCAATACGCCGTCTTGCATTAAGATAATCGAGTCATCGTCATTAATGACGTTAAGGCAATCATCTAATAATGATGTCGAGAACGGACTTTTTTGTATGAGATGTAGCGTCATTAAAAGCCTATAACTTTTGTATGTTGTTCGATGAGTTGTTTGGCTTGCTCGCGGTTTATAATATTCACGCCAGCTAGGATGTCGCTTGGGTTAATACTGCGCTCCATTAGGTCCTCACTTACCGCATATAAATTTTCTATGTCGTACAGTGGTAAAACTTCTAAAGCACCTGCATGGTTTTTAAGTCCAATTGCTTTACTGTTTTGATTGGTAAGCAGTTGAAAAACACCATCTGTTAAAAACAAAACGGATAAATTTTGATCGTAAGCGGCGCTTGTAAGTATGAAATCGAGTCCCTCACGGGCAATGCTTGAGCCATATGGGGCTTGTCGCTGAAGAATTAAAATGTCTTGAGGTGTTGTTGTGGTATTCATTAGCCGAAAGTCACCAGTTGATCGCTATTAAGTTGCGCATCCAGCAATTGACCTAAGCCTGATAGCTCAAATGACTCCCCTAGATTGTGTTGGCTTTTTTGATAGCGCTTAGCTTCTTCTTCATTGATGACGCCGCGCTTGAGCGCTGCAGCGATGCACGTAACTAAATCCATTTTGTGAGATTGCGCTAGTTTCTGCCATTGCTGAAAAACATTGGTTTCATCTTGAGCAGGGCTGTGCAGTTGCGATGTGCTATGAACGCCGTCATGGTAAAAAAACACACGATAGATGGTATGTTGTTGATCAATGCAGGTTTGGGCGAATTTAAGGGCACTCAAGCTAGATTGACTAGAGTAGGGGCTTGCCATAACAAGAAGGGAGAAGTTCATAGTGGTGTTATCGATGTAATGAAAAAAGGAGGGTTGCCCCTCCTTTTATTTTAACGAGAATTAAAAATTAATCGTCGTTCATGGCGCCTAAAATGTGCAGAAGGCTAGTAAACAAGTTGTAGATGTTTAGGTATAAGCCAACGGTTGCCATGATGTAGTTAGTTTGCTCACCACGAATGATGCTGCTTGTGTCATATAAAATGAAACCTGACATTAATAAAACAACAGCACCTGAGATCATCAAAGAGAAGCCAGATACATCAACACCAAATGCCCAAGAAGCGATCATTGCACCAATGGCGCCTACAATCACAAGAATTAGACCGGTGAATAAAAAGCCGCGCATAAACGTGAAATCTTTTTTGGTAGTTGTTACATAAGCGGATAAAGCAAAAAAGATAATGGCTGTGCCGGCAAGCGCCTGCATAACAATCTCAGTACCGCCTTGCATGGCTAGGTAGCGATTCAGGATAGGTCCTAGTGACGCACCTAGTAAGCCTGTGAATAAAAATACAACAGGAAGTCCAGCAGCTGAATTGGCAACTTTAGGCAATACAAACCAAACCAACGCTAAAGAAGCCAGTGACATGATCAATGCCGCGCCATGGCCTAGGTTCATGCTCATCGCAATGCCGGCTGTTACCGCACTGAATGCAAGTGTCATCGCCAGAAGCATATAAGTGTTGCGCAATACTTTCATTGCGCCGGTGGTATCGACTTGCTGGTGGGCAAGAGTTTGTTGTTCCATTATTTGGTGCTCCAGTTTGTTGTAATGTCGTTCTAATGCAGATAATAGGGTTGTTGTAGGGAAATTCAAGCATTCATGTCGTCATATTGACTGCTATTAACCATCTAAGTTCTACCTAAGTTACTAAAAAGTAAGATTATTTTATTGAAATGGTTGACACAAAATCTGAAAAGGGTAATATGCGTCTCGCTCACAGCGGAGGGGTGGCTGAGTGGTCGAAAGCACCGGTCTTGAAAACCGGCGACGGCTAATACCCGTCCAAGAGTTCGAATCTCTTCTCCTCCGCCATTTATTCTAAAAACCCGATCAGAAATGATCGGGTTTTTTTATGCCCGTCATAAAATGCCGGGCATGGTTGGTATTGTATTTTTGTTTGTGGTTATTTATTTAAAAGGGTTTGGATATGGGCGTGAGCGCTGTTTGCCAATGCTTCTAAGTTGTAGCCACCCTCAAGCATTGAGACGATGCGGCCTTGGCTGTAATCATTGGCTAAACTCATGGAGAGCTTGGTCAGCCAGCTATAGTCATCTTCAATCAGGTCTAGCTCGCCCATTGGGTCATCGGTATGAGCATCAAAGCCGGCGGACAATAGGATTAAGTCTGGTTTGAAATTTGAAGTGGCTTTTATAAATGTCGATTCCACTAATCTGCGGTATTGGGTGCTGGCTGTTTCAGCCTCTATTGGAATATTAATAATATTGTCCGCTTTCACATTAAAGTGCGAGTACGGGAAATAAGGGTGCTGAAAGCTACTGATGACCATCACGTCATCGCGATTTTTAAAGATTTCAATGGTGCCATTACCTTGGTGTACATCAAAATCAAAGATTAAAACTTTGTTTATGCCTGGCTTGGTTAAAGCGTGTTCGGCAGCTAGGGCGATATTATTAACAAAACAAAAGCCCATAGTTTTATTGGGTAGGGCATGATGCCCTGGTGGCCTGATTGCGCAAAACGCATTTCTATACTCACCACTGACAACTTGATCAATTGCCTGAATGCCTGAGCCTGCTGCTTCTTCGGTTGCACTGAGTGTGTCAAAGGTCAATGGCGTGTCTGGGTCGGCTAATATCATGCCCTTGTTTGGGCTGATTTGATAAAGCTGATCGATATACCCAGGCTTGTGAACCAGCTTAAATAGCTCTTTAGAAACGGGGTAGGCAAGTTTGATATCAAGATCTTGCCAAAGACCCGTTTGTCGTAAGCGCGTTTCAACCGCTAGACTTCTTAAAGGGCTCTCAGGATGGCTCGGCGGGACCGAATGCTGATCAAAATGAGAGTGATGTATAAATAATGTTGATGACATGCACGAATAGCTTGAGGCTTTATTAATAAGTCTATATAACTCAATTAATTGATAGTTAACACCTTTTTTCAGGGATTTATGGGTACTCGTTGGTTAGAACGGTTTTTTGAACCTTCCAAGATTGCAGTGATTGGCGCATCGGAGCGATCGTCAAGCATGGGTGGTGCAGTCATCCAGAATTTAAAGACATCTGGCTTTAAAGGCAGTGTTTATGCCGTTAACGTGCGACGCTATAAAACCGTTCACGGTGTGCAATGCCTGTCGAAAATTGGCCGGCTACCAAAAGACGTGGACTTGGCGATTATTTGCACGCCAGCCCACACCATTGAAAAAATAATCAAGCAGCTTGGCAAGCACGGTATTCATGCGGTTTTGATTCTCACCGGTGGTATCTCCCGTAAGCGGGCTGAGCAATTTAGACCCTCTAAACATCCTCTTAGAAAATTATCGCGAGATCATGGTGTTCGAATAATGGGCCCAGACTGCTTGGGCTTGCTGGTACCTGAATTAAATTTAAATGCGAGTTACAGTCATATAAATGCATTGCCAGGTAAGGTGGCTTATCTTGGTCAGTCCGGTACCTTGGCCAGTGCTTTACTTGACTGGGCTCATGCTCGTGGTATTGGTTTTTCTCATTTTTTAACCATTGGTGATAGTGCCGATGTGAGCATGTCAGACACCATTGATTACCTTTCAGCTCAGCGCCATGTGAAAGCCATTATGCTGCATTTGGAGCAGGTGACGGATGCAAAGTCGTTTGTTCGTGCTGTGCGAAATGCATCGCGTAGTAAATTGGTTTTGGCTATTAAAAGTTCGCGTTTTCCTCAATCCCAGTCACCTGTTGAACCTATCCCTAGTGGTTTACGTCATCGGGACATGATTTATGAAGCCATTTTGCTACGCGCAGGCGTGCTAAGGGTGGATAGCACAGAAGAATTATTTGAGTCAGTAGAGTCGCTGACTCGAATGAAACCATTAAAAGGCGAGCGTCTTGCGATTGTCGCTAATGGAATTGGTGGTGCAATTTTAGCAGTAGACCGACTGGTGCACGAAGGGGGTAAGCTTGCACAGTTATCAGATGAAACCATTGAAAAACTTTCTTCTGTGTTACCTGGATATTGGTCTCAATCGAATCCCGTGGATATTACGCCAGAGGCAGGGCCGAGCGTTTATCGTGAAGTTTTAAAAATTGTTGAAGAAGATAAAGGCGTTGATGCCATCTTGGTTTTGTTTTCGCCTACCAGTGTGGTGAACAGTCAGGATGTTGCCAATGTGGTAGTGCACCATAGTAAGTTTTATCAGAAAAATTTATTAACTAGTTGGATGGGTGGTGAAACGGTTGAGCGCAGTCGCCATGTATTTGATGATGCCGGCATCCCTACTTACGACACACCTGACCGAGCAGTAAAAGCGTTTATGCATATGGTTAGGCATCAACGCAATCATGAGCTTTTACGCGAAACCCCATCCTCGCTGATGAATAATATCACTATTGATCGCGCTTTCTGCCAAAGCATCGTTGAGGATGCCTTGTCCCAAGAACGCAAATATTTAACCGCTGAAGAAATATACAAAATATTAAAGGCCTATGACTTTAAGCAGGTCAAAACGGACTTTTTGCCAGAGGGTTTTGATCCTGAAGGGGTCAATATTAAATACCCAGCTGCTCTGAAAATTATCCATGCGGATTATTGCCATCCATTTGCTTATGGTGATAACCCAAGAGACCGTTGGCGTGGTGTAATTACGGGTATTCAAAATGCACAAGAGCTTGATATTGCAGCCAAAGAATTACGCTCTCAAATTCGCAAGCGGTTTTCTCACAGTAAGGTGCACGGCTTTTCAGTACAATCTATGCGCAGTGGTGAGGTGTCTACTCAGTACAGCATGGGTATTACCCGAGACGCGACCTTTGGTCCGGTCATTATTTTTGGCGGCGGTGGTGCTACAGCAAATATCATGGCTGATAGGGCGGTTCAATTCCCGCCATTGAATGATGTGCTTGCGCGCCAGCTTATGTCTAAAACCCATATCTATCGGGTTCTTAAAGAACGCAGTCGTCACCTTGATCGTGATGTTGAGCAGTTATCTCAAATGCTGATTCGCTTGTCTCAGATGGCTACCGACCTTCCAAATCTAAGGGGGTGTGAGCTGAATGTTATTCTGCATCCTGTTGAGGGCGCGAAAATTCTCGGTATGGCTGCAAATATTGGCCCTAAGCACCAGTTGTGTATTCAGCCTTATCCAGCTGAGCTTGAGGAGATCATTCAAGTCAAAGGCGGCAAAGAAGTTTTGTTGCGCCCTATACGGGGTGAGGATGAGCCTGAGCTTAAGACATTTCATGAGCAGTTAAGTAATGAGTCCATTCGTTATCGTTTTTTTACGGCCAGACGGAACTTTAGGCATCGAGATCTAGCCTTATTTGCCCAGATCGATTATCAGCAGGAAATGGCGTTTGTTGCTTTTAATAAAGATGGAGAGATATTAGGCGTGGTTCGAACTTGGACCGATGCCGATCACTTGCAGTCTGAATTCTCTATTCTTGTTGCTGATACCGCACAGGGGCTTGGGTTGGGAACGATCTTGATGACCAAGATGATAAAATATTGTACGGCTAAAGACGCCATTGAAATGAAAGGCACGGTACTGTCTGATAATGGTCCTATGCTCAAGCTTGCCAGTAAGCTTGGCTTTAAGGTGATGAGGCGGCTGGACGGTGATGTGGTTGAGATTAGGTTACCTTTGAATGGTATCACTCAAGAATGGCAGCGCTTAAGACTTGATGAGCTGCATAAAAGCAAAAATTAAGGTGGTTAAACTGCCTTGATTTGCTAGCATAGCGGCTGCAGTAATGGCGTTGGTATTTAGGGGTGCAGCTTGATTCGAGTATTAGTTGTTGATGATCATGACTTGGTCCGCATGGGCATTGTCAGTCTTTTAACTGACGGCGATAAAATCCAAGTAATTGCTCAGGCCAGTAGCGGCGAGGAAGCCATAGAGCTTGCTAAGTTGCATGAGCCTGATGTTGTGCTGATGGATATACGTATGCCGGGTATGGGTGGTCTGGAAGCAACTAGAAAATTACTCCGCTTTAACGAAGATATTAAGGTGATTGCAGTTACTGCGTGCGCTGAAGATCCATTTGCTTCTCGGCTGCTTCAAGCGGGTGCTGCTGGCTATATGACTAAAGGCGCCACGGCAGATGAAATGATCATGGCAGTTTTGAAGGTTAAATCTGGGCAGCGTTACATTAGCCCTGAGATCGCGCAGCGTATGGCGCTCAAGCCCTTTGATACCCAAGAGTCTGCTTGCCCCTTTGATGTTCTGTCTGACCGAGAAATGCAAATTTCCATACTCATTGTAAATTGTATAAAAGTGCAGGAAATATCCGACCAGTTATTCCTTAGCCCTAAAACTGTCAATACTTATCGTTACCGTATATTTGAAAAACTTAACATTACAAGCGATGTGGAGTTAACAAGATTGGCGATCAGGCACGGTATTATTGATACCGAGTCAGTGGTTTGATCACGATAATTGATTAACCATGAGTTTTGATGCTAAACCCTTTCTAAAAAGCTTAAGCCAAAAGCCCGGTGTCTATCGGATGTACGATAGCGAGGGGATTTTATTGTATGTTGGTAAGGCTAAAAATTTAAAAAAACGTGTTTCCAGTTATTTTAGTGCCAGCGGCTTAAATACCAAAACCATGGCTCTAGTGTCACGTATTGATAGTATTGAAGTCTCTATAACTGGCAGTGAAACCGAAGCACTTTTGCTTGAGCAAAATCTCATCAAGCAAAATAAACCCCCTTATAATATTTTGCTCAAAGACGATAAATCTTATCCTTATATTTATCGTTCTTCCCATGAGTTTCCTCTGCTTGGTTATGCCCGTGGGAAAAAATTCAAAACAGGCCAGTATTTTGGTCCATTCCCTAACTCTTACGCCGTTCGTGAAAGTTTAAATTTTTTACAGAAAATATTTCGTTTAAGGAATTGTGAAGATAGTTACTTTAATAATCGGTCACGACCTTGCTTGCAGCATCAAATAGGACGATGCAGCGCGCCTTGTGTTGGTCTGATTTCTAAACAGGATTACGCAGCTGACCTTTCTCATGCCGAGATGTTTTTACAGGGTAAAAACCAAGACTTAATGAATGACCTGAATGCATCAATGGAAGCTTTGGCGGGTGATTTGAAATTTGAAGAGGCTGCAAGGGTGCGCGATCAGGTTCAGTACCTTCGACGGGTTCAAGAAAGTCAATCCATCGATGCACAGCAGGGTAACGTGGATGTAATGGCCATTTACCAAGCGAAAGGCATTTGTGCGGTGCATGTGGCCAGTGTTCGTCATGGGCGTATGCTGGGCAGTCGATCTTATTATCCAAAATTTCAAATGGATGAATCCAGTGAGCAGGCTTTAGCGGCGTTTATTTCTCAATTCTATTTGGTGCTTAGTCGTGAAATTCCCGATGAGGTCATTACATCACATGAGTTACAAGACCGTACGGTGATTCAGTCAGCGCTAAAAGAGCAAAAAGGTAAGCAGGTAAAGCTTGCCCATTCTGTTCGTTCTGAGCGCTTGGGTTGGCTCCAGTTGGCAATCAGCAATGCAGAAGAAGCTGTTAGGCTAAAGCAACAAGATAAGTTACACATCATGTCTCAGTACCAGGATTTAAAAACAGTTCTGCAGCTGGATGATATTCCTACTCGCATGGAGTGTTTTGATATCAGTCACAGTCATGGTGAGGCGACGGTGGCATCTTGTGTGGTATTTAATCAAGACGGCCCAATGAAAAGTGACTATCGAAAATTTAATATTGAAGGTGAAGTGGCGGGTGATGATTATGGTGCAATGCATCAGGCTTTGTCCCGTCGATTTAAAAAGCTAACGGATGACAAAAAACCTGACCTGTTATTAATAGACGGTGGTAAAGGCCAGTTAAATATTGCCCATGATGTTTTAGCTCAACTTAATATTACAGATATTCCCGTTCTTGGTGTATCAAAGGGCACAACACGAAAAGCGGGAATGGAAATTCTTATCTTTCAAGGTCGAAGTTTTAATTTGGATCTATCTTCACCTGCTTTGCACCTTATCCAACAAATTCGTGATGAATCCCATCGTTTTGCTATTACTGGCCACAGAGCCAGGCGTGCAAAGGCGCGCGGACGCTCCATTTTAGAGGGAATTGCGGGAATTGGTCCAAAAAGGCGTAAAGAGCTGATAAGATTCTTCGGCGATGCGGGGCAGGTAAAGTCGGCGAATGTTGATGAAATCGCTAAGGTCCCCGGAATAAGCCGCCAATTAGCACAAGATATATACGATGCCCTTCACGAGTAGTGGCAATAAATTACGCAGTAACTGGATTAAAGTATGCCGTTGAACCTTCCAAATATTCTAACCGCTATTCGAGTGGTATTGATTCCACTGATGGTGGTGATGTTTTACCTGCCAGTCTATTGGGCAAGCTTTGCTGCAGCGGTGGTTTTCTGGGTTGCTTGTATCACGGATTATTGGGATGGCTATCTGGCTCGTAAGATGAACTTGATGACGCCATTTGGTGCTTTTTTAGACCCTGTTGCTGATAAGCTGATTGTTGTGGTGTCCTTGATGATCGTTGTAGAGCGGGACCAGACATTATGGGTTACGGTTCCGGCACTGATCATTGTTGGACGTGAGATCATTATTTCAGCGCTTCGTGAGTGGATGGCGTCTGTCGGCAAGAGCGACACAGTTGCTGTTAGCTTCATTGGTAAGGCTAAGACCTTACTTCAAATGTTTGCCATTACTGGCATGTTAGGTATTGAACCAGGTTCAAGTGATGCCTTTATTGCTTCGGATGGTTGGTATTATGCAGCGGTGTTTTCACTGGTTGCAGCGGCGGTGTTGACCCTGTGGTCAATGTTGACTTATTTGGCGGCCGCTTGGCCTGCACTAAGTGACTCTAAATAATTGTTTTAAGTGGGGTTTTCTTCTTACAATTCTGGTTATTGGGAAATACTTGATGCTTTTATAATCAAAACATCAAAAATGCGCTAAGTAACTCAGAAATAAGGAAAAAAACGTTGACACTTGGGGGCTAGTCATTAAAATGTGCCTCCGTTGTCAGGGATAACCCAGCAACGAATTGCGGGAATAGCTCAGTTGGTAGAGCACGACCTTGCCAAGGTCGGGGTCGCGAGTTCGAGTCTCGTTTCCCGCTCCAAATCATTCTAGTAATAGAGTGTTGCCATCCCGAAAGGTTGGTTAAGTTTTGTTTTGAAGAGTTGCTAAATAGTATTCAAATCAAAATTGTTGGCGCGATGGTAGAGAGGCTATGCAGCGGACTGCAACTCCGTGTACGCCGGTTCGAATCCGGCTCGCGCCTCCATTTAGATACAAGAAAACTTGTCTTGCCCGGGTGGTGAAATCGGTAGACACAAGGGATTTAAAATCCCTCGCTCATAGAGCGTGCCAGTTCGAGTCTGGCTCCGGGCACCAATTCAATAAAAAAGGCCATGTAGAAATACATGGCCTTTTTTATTTTTTGACGATTACCTACTGATATTAATTAGATGCCTTTTATAGTGATCATGACATCGTCAGGCATTAGAGGGTGTATAAGCTCAGATGCTTGATTAAGCGAGAGCACATAGTGCTGTTCTTCTTTAACTCTATTTTTCTTTTTTGTTTTCTTTTTTATCGTCAGTAAAGCTTGGGTCTGGTTTCTCGGTTCGATGTTGATCTCAAAAAAATGATCAAATAATTCTACCGTGTTATTGCCATCTGCGACTAAGTTCATGCTTCTGGGTAATGTAATGGTGGAGCGCCGATATGGGTTTTTCCAAGAAAATTCCAATGAATAAACATGGCTTGGCTTATCGAGGATGTTAAGTAAATCTATGGTGTTTTTTATTTTTGCTGGCTCTGCATAAAATACAATGGATTGGCCGGATATTTTGAATTCAACATTGCCATTAAGTTGCTCATTTAAAATATCGGTTACTTCGCTAGGTGATTTGTGATGAAGTTCGATCACTGTGTATTGAGTGTCAGAGCACCCAGCGATTAGCGCAAGGCTTAAATAGATAAGCGGCGCGCATCTGATATAGCGTTTGCGTTGTGCCACCATTTATTAAACCGCTCCATGAAGTGTCTTATTTTTGCCCGATCTGAAAAGCATGCGCGGCAGTCTGTTAATTCAAAATCAAACCAAGCTGTGCTGTCCGTTAGCCATTGGCAAGGTAAGGTGTCTTTTGTGCTTCTGATTTCAATGAATGAAGGTAGCCTGTCTTGCAATCTAAATAGGCTGTGTTCATTGTTCTGTGGGCTGTACTGCCCAATTAGAATATAGGCTTTGAAGTGTCGATTATGGCGAGCCAGTTGTTTTATTTTTTGAATAAGGCCGTCGTGTCGGCAAAGAGGATGAGATAGATCTTTTAGGCAAAGAATAATACTGCGATGGGTTTGACTTAGCATCATATCTAGGTAGCCCTCGGCCTCTAGTATGTTTTTTCCGTGATGAATTGCGCTGTCTTTCCCTAAGTTGAATAGCCCTGGCTCTTGGTGTTGGGAAAATACATTGCAAGCCATGTCGATATGGGGGATGCCCGCATCATCATAAGGCGTTGAGAATGCTTCAAAGCCGCATTTCTGATAGAAAGATATGGCCTGACACTGGGCGCTCAACTCAAGTCGCGTGTAACGCTTTTGGGAGGCATGGCGGAGTATGTGGTCGATGATTTGTTTGCCGATACCCATTGAGCGATAGGGCTTTAAAACTGCCATGCGGCCAATCTTTTTTTGTTGTATTAAGCGAGCACAGCCAACGGGTTCGTTATTGACGAGTGCGATAAAATGTTCACAGTTGTGATCGGCTTGGTCCCATTCAAGGTCTTCAGGAACGCCTTGCTCCTGAATGAATACCTGCTTGCGAATATCTTTTAGTGCAACGCGGTCTTTATCCCACCTTGCACCGATCACTTTTATTTGGCTCATGCTTCTTCAAAATAAAGATAATTGAGATTAAATAAGTTTAGCAGTATTTGTTGGCAGTGTGTCTCTTCTAAATAGCCATCAAGCGTCTGTGTAGCGGTTTGGCGCTGATTGGCTAGTAGTTTGCACATGCTTATTTCTTGTGGGTGAACAGCGTTGCAAGCAATCTCACCATTTATGACTAAATTTATGCCTGATTGGGTTTCATAATAAGCCCAGCGACTGGTCTCATTTTGTATGACAAAGTTAGCCTGAGAGAAAAAGGGTGATAGCTCATCCCATTCAAGTTCGTCTTCTAATGGTTCGTGGAGTGTCTCGTACTTACTTTGTGTCATATGCTGGGCAAACCAAGCTTTAAGGGCTTCTGGGTTAGCCATATGCTGCTGAATGATCGCATGTACGCGTTCGATAGACTCACTATCAATTAAAGCAGGTTCTACTTGTGTATCTTGAATGTCAGAGTCTGCATAACGCTGATCTTCTGTGAGCTCACTGCAAACATGGTCTGTGAGGTGGCCAATAATATCGGCATGAGAGGGTGCACGGAAACCTACCGAGAATGTCATGCAGTCATCAAGCGCCACGCCGTTATGGGCAAATTGCGGTGGAATATACAGCATATCACCAGGCTCAAGAGTCCACTCTTCGGTGACGTCCATGTTAGCCAATATTTTCAGCTCGGTTCCTTTTATTAATTCACTGCTTTCATCGCTGCGCGGCCCTACTTGCCAGTGTCGCTGACCATGAGCTTGTATTAAGAAAACATCGTATTGGTCAAAGTGTGGGCCGACACTTCCGCCCTTGGGCGCAAAGCTCACCATAATGTCGTCTAGACGCCATTTAGGGATAAATCGAAAGTGATTAAGTACGTCTGCGAGTTCTGGAACCCATTGGTCGACGGCTTGTACTAATAGTGTCCAGTCTTTCTCTGGCAGGCTGGCAAAGTCATCTTCGCTAAATGGGCCGTGTTTAAGTTCCCATGGGCCATTTTTTCCGTGCTCAAAAATTAGGCGTGATTCAGCATCTTCTTCCATTGCCAGGCCTGCGAGGTCGTCAGGATCAATTGGACTAATGAAATCTGGGAAAGCATTACGAATTAAAAGGGGTTTCTTTTGCCAGTATTCAGATAAAAAAGTATCGATACTGATATTGCCAAGAACGTGCATATTCACTCCAATAAAAAATCCCGCAAAAGAGCATGGCTCCTATGCGGGATTATTGTACAGCTATTTAGATATTAAATGGCTTTTGCTTGCTCAGCTGCATTGCCGGTATAGCTAGCCGGTGTCATGGCTTTCAGTGCATCTTTATGAGCATCAGGCAGGTCTAAAGAATCGACAAATTCAATCATCATGTCTTTGGTTATCGCCTTGCCACGGGTGAAGGCTTTCAGTTTTTCGTATGGTTGTTCAATGCCGAAGCGGCGCATCACGGTTTGGATTGGTTCGGCCAATACTTCGTAAGCGTTATCAAGGTCCGCAGCAATTCGGACTTCATTCACTTCAAGCTTAGAAATACCTTTTAGTGAGGCTTGATAGGCAATCAGGCTGTAGCCAAGGCCGACGCCCATGTTGCGTAGTACGGTAGAGTCCGTAAGGTCACGCTGCCAGCGGCTAATAGGAAGCTTCTGTGCTAGGTGTGACATCACCGCATTTGCAATACCTAAGTTGCCTTCAGAGTTTTCGAAGTCAATTGGGTTTACTTTGTGAGGCATGGTTGAGGAGCCTACTTCGCCAGCAATGGTTTTTTGCTTGAAGTAACCGTTAGAGATGTACGCCCAAATGTCGCGATCAAAGTCGATCAGAATGGTATTAAAGCGTGCTAGCGCATCAAATAGCTCAGCAATGTAATCGTGTGGTTCGATTTGAGTGGTGTACGGGTTGAAGGTTAGGCCAAGTCCTTCGATGAAAACCTGAGCATTTTCGGCCCAGTCAATTTCAGGGTAAGCAGATAAGTGAGCATTGTAGTTGCCGACTGCGCCATTCATCTTACCTAGAATTTCAACGTTTTTAAGTTGTTTGATCTGACGACGCATACGCGCCACGACGTTTGCCATCTCTTTACCTAAAGTGGTAGGAGAGGCGGTTTGGCCATGGGTGCGTGATAGCATTGGTAGTTCGGCTTGCTCAACTGCAAGCTTAGCAATGGCGTCGGTTACTTTTTCAAGGTACGGAAGGACAACGTCATCACGACCGGCTTTAAGCATAAGACCATGTGATAGGTTGTTGATGTCTTCAGAGGTACAAGCAAAATGAACAAACTCAGTAATGGCGGCTAGCTCTGGGTTAGTTTCGATTTTTTCTTTAAGGAAGTATTCAACGGCTTTTACATCGTGATTAGTGGTGCTTTCGATGTCTTTGATTTTCTGTGCGTCTTCGACACTGAATTGATCAACGATGTTGTTAAGTAGTGTATTGGCTTCTTCGCTAAAGGCTGGTACTTCAGCCACATCAGCATGTTCTGCAAGGCGCTGTAGCCAGCGAACTTCAACTTGAACGCGATATTTGATAAGGCCAAACTCGCTGAAGATGCTGCGCAATTCAGCAGTTTTGCTGCCATAGCGGCCATCAATAGGTGAAACAGCGGTCAAAGCAGAAAGATCCATGAAACCCTCACGTTTTTAGAAATAGCTAAAAAATAGGCGCAAATTATACAGTCTTTGGCCTCTATGGGCAGTATTTAAATGGAAAATGAAACAGATGGTTTAGTATTTTAGGCTATACCCAGCTGAATCTGAACGCTAGAATGCTGCCTTTTATTAGCGCTTTGGAATATATGAATGAGTTATCTTAAGCAAGTATGGCAGGCCAACAAGGCATTGGGTTGGCTTTTGTTCCTTAATGTCGTGTTGATCAGTGTTGTCTCTGTTGGTTTCTCTGCGCATTTTCCGGATGCTGTAAATATACTGGATAGTGCTTATCAGTTAGGCGTTATTCCAGCTGTTTGGGGCTTATATGCGCTTGTTGCGATTGTATTTTTATTGCCCTTTACCTTCATTCCTTACGCTAAGTGGCCTTTGCAAGTGTTTTTACTTGCTGTAATGGGCAATCTTGCTGTTATCGTATTCATTGATAGTTACATATACGACATATATAGCTACCACATTAACTGGTTTTTTATAGAAACGTTTCTTGCTGATGAAGGGGGCGAATTCTTTGATGTGTCGCTTAAAACGTATGTATTGTTTACAGCTTTTTCCGCTTTAATTGCAGCCATTGAATTCTTCTTTTTGTGGTTAGTTAATAAACGAATTTTGAACCGTACACGCTTTAAAGGGGTTGGCTGGGTGTTTGCGGTTTTGGTGTTTGTAAATATTCTGTTTGTAAATTTAACGCACTCTTGGGCTTATGCTCAAAACTATATGCCTATTACATCTTTAAGTGGGCATATTCCTTTTTATTTTCCAATGCACTCGCGATCAATAGCCAAGAGCGACATGCTTTCAAATATCGCTGGTGAGTCTGGCGAGATAGACAGCTCAAATATTATTTACCCAAAAAATGAAATGCAATGCCAAGCGCCTATGTCAGAAAAACCTAATATTATTATGGTGGTATTGGAAAGCTGGCGCGCTGATTCAATGGATAGTGAAGTGTCGCCAAATACCTATGAGCTTGCACAAGATTCGCTTTGGTTTAAAGAGCACCATTCAAGTGGCACAGTGACGACTCGAGGAATATTTTCTTTAATGTATGGGTTGGCGCCAACCTATATGGACAACGTGGTTTCGCACAATGGTGTGGGTGGACCGGTATTATTAAACGAACTGAAGCGTAAAGGATACGAATTTGGTGTGTACCCAAGTGGTGATATTACTCGCATCAAACTTACAGATACTAGCTTCCTGCCAGTTAAGTCTGATGTGCATCATGGTGAGGGCGAAGGGACCATTGAAAAAGATCGCGATGTGCTTAATAAGATGGTGACCAAGTTAGAAAATACGGATGAAAGTGTCTTTGGCTTTATGTTTTTTAACTCCACACATTATCTATATTACTACCCAGAAGAGTTTGGCAAATTCCAGCCCTCCAAAAAACCCAGTTTAGTGGATTTTAAATCCGGTAAAGATCCGTTACCTTTTATTAATCGATATAAAAATAGTATTTATTTTGTTGATCATTTGATTGGTGAGTTGGTGGCTAAGCTTAAAGCAATGGGTAAATATGAGAATACAATTTTAATTGTTACTTCTGATCATGCAGAAGAATTTGCTGATACCAGTCCAACTCGATATGGCCATGGTAGTAATTACACTCGATATCAAACTCATGTGCCTTTAATTATTCATTGGCCAGGTAAAGAGCCTAAGGTCTTCGACCATAGAACAGCGAGCATAGATGTATCGCCAACCTTGATTGATGAATTACTGGGCTGCTCAAATCCTGTCTCAGATTATACTAATGGGGAAAGTTTATTTAACGAAGCGTCTCGAGATGTACAGGTTATGGCCAGTTACTATAACTATGCATTTGTCACAGAAGAGGGTAGCTTTATTCAAAACCCCATTGGCCTACTTGAAAGTCGTGATAACGAAGATAAGTTAAGTGAAGACGTCAAACTGAAGCCAGCCGCTGCCTTTAAAGCGTTAGAGCAAATGAAGACGTTTTATAGCAATAAAGCCGCTCAATAGCGGCTTTATTTAGGGCATTAAGCGGTATGTTTACTGCATTTTGCTTAAGGCTTCTTTGCATGATTTGTTTAATCTTGGGCGGCTAAAAATTAGCTGCCAACGCCTTCCTCCCACTTGACGCCACAGGATGGCGGAGCGCATTGCACATAATAATAACGCACGAATTTTATGGGCATTTTGTGTGTTTTGCAGATGCTGCGCATTCCCTGTTACATGTATTCTAAATCGAAAGGTGCTCAAGGTTTCTTGGTATAAACCAGATAAGTTGGCGATTAAATTCTCATGGCTGCTGTGGAAATGATCCAGTTGTCTTTTGGCTTGCTCAATGCCGCTGCTTACCTTTGGCATCATCTTTTTGTTTTTGCGTAATTTACTTTCTAGGTGTAGTACGGCTAAAGCATAGCGCATTACATCAGGGCTAGAGCCAGTGGGGGATTTACCATCGGTTAAAAAGCGCACTTCTTTGTAGCCTAGCTTAAGGTTTTCTCTTGAGCCGCCAAACACGTCCTCAATAGATTGCGGGTGTGTTTGAAATAGGCTTTCGATGCTGGTTTTTAAATCTTTTTCATTTACATTGCCGGTACGAGCCAGTTGTTCAACTAAGTGAACCGCTTGAAATAAACCGGCAAGGGCCAATGCTTGATTATCGATATTTGCTTTAGACATGTTTGATCAACTTTGTGTCGCTGGCGTATTAAACTTCTCAGTGGTTTCAATGACGCCGCCACCAAGGCACGTATCGCCGATGTAAAAAACAATAGACTGCCCAGGTGTTACAGCCCTTTGAGATTCTTGGAAGACCACATTGTATTGTTCGCCTACTTTTTCAATGGTACACGCTTGGTCGGGTTGACGATAACGAACTTTAGCCGTGCAGTTCAATGGCAATTTGGTAGGTTCACCATTAACCCAGTAGACATCGCTTGTGGTCAGTGCATTACTGAATAGCAAGTCATGTTGTTTGCCTTGCCCAACAACTAAAACATTTCGTTCTAGATCTTTTGCCACAACAAACCAGGGCTCTGTCCCGTGATTTTTAGTTCCGCCAATACCGATACCTTGGCGCTGACCTAGGGTGTAGTACATCAGGCCTTCATGTTGGCCAATATGTTCGCCGTCGGCTGTTTCAATGTTGCCCGGTTGCGCCGGTAGGTACTGCTGTAGGAAGTCTTTAAAGCGTCGTTCACCAATAAAGCAGATGCCTGTGCTGTCTTTTTTCTTTGCGGTAGCAAGGCCTTGTTCTTCAGCGATGCGACGGACCTCTGGTTTTTCAAGCTCACCAACAGGAAATAATGTTTGTTTGATTTCATCTTCACCTACTGCGTGAAGGAAATAGCTTTGATCTTTGTTGTTGTCTAGGCCGCGTAATAAAAATGTGCCTTTATCACTGTCGTGTCTACGGACATAGTGACCCGTTGCGATAAAGTCGGCTCCTAATACTTTTGCATAATCTAAGAAGGCTTTAAATTTAATCTCTCGGTTGCACAGGATGTCTGGGTTTGGGGTGCGTCCGGCCTTGTATTCTTGAAGAAAATGCTCAAATACATTGTCCCAGTATTCGGATGCAAAATTTGCGGTATGTAGCTTAATGCCAAGTTTATCGCAGACCGCTTGGGCGTCAGCTAGGTCCTCTTTAGCTGTACAGTATTCGGTGCCGTCATCTTCGTCCCAGTTTTTCATGAATAACCCTTCTACTTTGTAGCCTTGCTCCATGAGCAAATAGGCAGAAACAGAAGAATCCACGCCGCCGGACATGCCAACAATAACGGTTTTTTCAGTAGTATTATTCATTAGGGTGTTCGTAAATTAAATTAAGGGGATAGCGGTTGCCAGCAAGGTAGTCTTGCACGCACTTGATTACCAAGGGGCTTCTTGCTGCTTGGCTAGAAATAAGCTCATCGAGGTCGAGCCATTTGATGCCCAAAATACCTTCATCCAATGGCAGGTCAGCATCGTAGTGTATTGATTGACCAATGAAGCAGTGTCGATGGTAGGTGACGCCATTGCTCGGTGCTGTATAGGTATAAAGGCCTAGATAATGCGTAAGCTCGCATTGATGACCTGTTTCCTCAAGGACTTCGCGTTTCGCTGCATCAAGTAAGGTTTCATTGGCTTCCAAGTGACCAGCTGGCTGATTGAAGACGGTTTGACCGTGGTCGACCTCTTCAACGAATAAGAATTTACCATTACTTTCAATGATGGTTGCCACAGTCGAGTTTGGCTTGAAGCGCATGTGTTCACCTTTTATTGCGAGGTCGCATTTTATCGAAATTACGCTTTTTTGGATACGGCCTTTTCTTTTGGATGGTTGCATCTACCTCGATTTCACGGTATTCACCGGGAACAATGTTTTCCACGCTCCTGTCACCAATCTTTGAGCGAACTAGGCGAAGGGTTGGGTGTCCAATGGCCGCTGTCATCCTTCTTACTTGGCGATTCTTACCTTCACTTATGGTGATTTCTAGCCAAGAAGTTGGGATGTTTGCCCGCTGCCTGATTGGAGGGGTGCGCTCCCAGAGGTCTGGCTCATCAATGATGTTGACTATGGCCGGCAGTGTGAGCCCATCTTTTAGTTCAAGTCCTTGGCGCATTTTATTAAGGCTGGTATCGCAGGGTATGCCTTCAACTTGTGCCCAGTATGTTTTTGGGGATTTGTGCTTTGGGTGGGCTATTCTATGCTGTAGTTGACCGTCATCGGTTAATAGTAGCAACCCTTCGGAGTCATAATCGAGGCGACCTGCTGGGTATACATCCGCAATATTGATGTATTTGGCAAGTGTTTCTTTATCGCCAGACTCGGAAAACTGAGACATGACTTGGTAGGGTTTGTTGAACAAAATGAGTTTAGGCATGGGTCTTGTAATAAAATTACCAAATACATAGGGTATAACATTAAATGAACTGTCTTTATGTAAAAAAACTACAAAAAGGCATTTCGATTATACCAGTGCGTGATATAATTCGCCGCCTTTAAGAACCAATATGCAGTAATACGTCGATCATAAGTCTCCGTATTTGCCTGAAAGGCGTCAATAATAAGAGTGGTCAAAAGCTACTCTTCGTTTGAGTTTCGGCGCAATAGCCATAGAACTTTAGGATAGAAAATGACCAATAAAACCCCCAAGATCATTTACACCCTGACTGATGAGGCACCCGCTTTAGCAACGTATTCACTATTGCCTATCATTAAAGCGTTTTCTAAGCCGGCCAATCTTTCTGTAGAAACACGTGATATTTCTTTGGCCGCCCGAATTATTTCTAGCTTTCCTGATTTTCTAGAAGTGGATCAGCGTATGAACGATGATCTTCAAGAATTAGGTGAGTTGGCGAAAACACCTGAAGCAAATATCATTAAGTTGCCTAATATCAGTGCATCTATTCCTCAGCTTAATGAGGCAATAAAAGAGCTTCAAGAACAAGGTTATGCGGTCCCTGATTACCCTGTTAAGCCTACTAACGAAAAAGATGAAGATGTGAAAGCTCGTTACTCTAAAATTCTTGGTAGTGCGGTTAACCCTGTGTTGCGCGAAGGTAATAGTGATCGTCGTGTTGCCGATCCAGTAAAAGCATACGCAAAGCAAAATCCTCATAGCATGGGTGAATGGTCCAAAGATTCAAAGTCTCATGTGGCTCACATGGAGCAGGGTGACTTTTACGGCTCAGAAAAATCCTATGTTTCTCCAAAAGCGGGCTCTGTTTCTATCGTTTTAACAAATGGGCAAGGTGAAGAAACAACGTTAAAGCAAACTGTTGAGCTTGAAAAAAATGAAGTGATAGATGCTGCTGTCATGTCTTCAACTGCATTGCGTGATTTTTATGAAGCGCAAATGCAAGACGCTAAAGACAATGACGTTATGCTTTCTCTTCATCTAAAGGCCACCATGATGAAAGTCAGTGACCCTGTGATGTTTGGTCACGCAGTAACTGTCTATTACAAAGACGTATTTGAAAAACATGCAGAGCTGTTTGCGCAGTTGGGTGTGAATACCAAAAATGGCCTTGGCGATGTCTATTCGAAGATTGAATCTTTGCCTGCTGATAAAAAAGCTGAAATCGAAGCTGATATTCAAGCGGTATATTTAAGTCGCCCTAAACTAGCCATGGTTGATTCCGACAAAGGTATTACAAACCTGCATGTTCCTAATGATGTGATCGTTGACGCTTCAATGCCTGCCGCCATTCGTGCGTCTGGCAAAATGTGGGGATCTGACGGCAAGCTTCATGATACTAAGGCGATGATTCCTGATCGTTGCTATGCAGATGTTTTCCAAGAAACCATTGAGTTCTGTCAAAAACATGGTGCGTTTGATGTTACCACAATGGGTAATGTCTCGAATGTAGGTTTGATGGCTCAAAAAGCTGAAGAATACGGCTCTCACGATAAAACATTTATCCTTAAAGAATCAGGTGTCATCAAAGTGATTGATGACTCGGGTAATGCTGTACTTGAGCATAATGTTGAACAGGGTGATATCTGGCGTATGTGCCAAACTAAAGATGCGCCTATCCAAGATTGGGTTAAATTAGCGGTTAACCGT
>NYTP01000092.1 GCA_002683575.1 Bermanella sp. | reverse complement strand
GTCAGCTTCAACTTTGCCGTCGCTTAGAAAATCGATTTCTTCTTCAGGAAAGTCGATGGCGGCTTCCACATAAATGCGCAGACCAATTAAACTTTCAACTAGCTCGTGGACCCGTTTACTAAACGCACCTTGTAACGATCGAACTGCACAGCGTGCCGCTTGCTCTGACGCAGAGTCGATTAAATCAGCAATGGCTTCCGCTTGTGTTAAATCCATTTTGTCATTTAAAAACGCGCGCTCACTGAATTCACCAGGGCGGGCAGGGCGAGCGCCAAGCTCGCACACGCGTTTTAAAATAAAATCTAACACTACGGGCCCGCCATGGCCTTGTAGTTCGAGTACGTCTTCACCCGTGAAGGAATTGGGCCCTTCAAAGTACAACGCCAAACCTTCATCGAGGGTTTGTGCGTGTTCATCGTTAAACGAGCAGTAATGGGCGTAACGCGGCTTGGGGATAAAACCCAGCATGTTATCCGCAATGGCTTTGGCTTTCGGCCCAGACACGCGCACGATGCCCACACCACCCCGACCGGGTGCGGTGGCAATGGCGGCAATGGTATCTGTGTTTAACTGACCTAGTTCCATAATTCTCAATCTACTTAAATATTGATAAACGCTTAATGCAAAACGGGAGAAGAAAGACGTTATTCATCATAACGCTTTCCTCTCCCGCTCAAAACGCCTAACTTAAATCATTAGATCGTTTTTTAGTTTGCTTCTTTTTCGATTTGCTTCGTAATGTAGTACTGCTGGGCAATCGATAACAAGTTATTTACAACCCAGTAAAGTACAAGACCGGCTGGGAAGAATAAGAAGAACACCGTAAAGATTACTGGCATTAGCTTCATTACTTTCGCCTGCATTGGATCCGGTGGTGTTGGGTTAAGCTGCATTTGAACAAACATACTCGCACCCATGATCAACGGCAGGATAAAGTAAGGGTCTTTAATTGATAGATCTTGTAGCCAGAACATGAACGGCGCTTGACGCAACTCCACGGACTCCATCAATACCCAATACAAGGCAATGAATACCGGCATCTGAACAAGAATCGGTAAACAACCACCTAATGGGTTAATTTTCTCTTTCTTGTATAGGCCCATCATTTCTTGGCTTAATTTCTGACGATCTTCGCCGTACTGCTCACGAAGAGCCGTCAGCTTAGGTGCCACACGACGCATGTTAGCCATTGAACGATAGCTTGTGGCCGATAATGGGAAGAAGGCAAGCTTCACTAAAATAGTTAGGAAGATAATTGACCAACCCCAGTTACCCACAATGCTATGAATCACTTGTAGCAACCAGAATAATGGCTGAGCTACCCACCATAACCAACCGTAGTCGACGGTTAGCTCTAGGTTTTCAGAAATTTCAGCTAGGCGATCCTGATCTTTAGGACCAAGATACAAGCTAGTGAACGTTGAAGATTGCTCGCCAGGGGCAACACTTAACGCATCGTCGTAATAACCCACAATGTAGTTATTACCCGCTTTACGTGTGTTGTATGTATGAGCTTGCTCAGCATTGGGTACCCAAGCGCTTACAAAGTAATGCTGAAGGAAAGCAGCCCAACCACCTTGAATGGTTTCTTTGTATCGGGTTTCTTCTATGTCATCAAAGTCGATTTTGAAATAACGCTCAGTTGGACGTGTCACCGCCGCACCTAGGTAAGACGCCATTCCCATGGATTCCATGCTGGAAGGATCCGCACTTCTGTCACGCTTAAACTGCGCATAGAAATTTGCTTTCCATGTACTCGCTGATTGGTTATTAACGTCATAACCCACATCAACCAAGTAAAGACCACGCTTAAACTTGAATACTTTATCAATGGCAACATTGTTTTTAACCGTGGACAAGGTAACAACCAGCTCATCAGCGTCTTCAGCTAACTGATATTGGCTGCTTGCTGTTGAAAATAGCGCACGACCATCTTTATCGATGCCGTCTTGACCCACTAAACCACTTTGCGCCACAAACGTACGCATAGCGTTTTGTTCAAGTAATACAAATGGGATGTCTTTATTTTCAAGAGACTGAGGAAAGGCTTTCAGAGCGGCATAAACAATATCACCACCTTGTGGATTAATTCGAATATCCAGCACATCAGTCTGTACTTCAATTAAATCAGTGGATGCAATAGCGCTTGTAGGCTCAAGTTGAGGCTCATCATTGCTGACATCGGGAATATCTTGAGTGGCCGCTGGATCAGTTGACACATCAGGTGTGGATGAAACCGCAGACTGGGACGTCATCACGTTTTGGTTAACAGGGCGTTTGCCGTAATCGTCATTCCACTGCAATACCAGCATATACGAGATCACTGCTATGCCGATCAGAATGATTGCTCTTCTTGCATCCATTGTTAATTAGCTCTTATTAGGTAATTTTTTATGGGGAACTGGGTCGTATCCATGGGTACCCCAAGGATGACAACGACCAATTCGCTTAATACTTAGCCATAGACCACGCAAAGGACCATGCATTTCTAGTGCTTCGAGGGCGTATTCTGAACAAGTAGGGAGGTGTCGGCAACGACTTGGTAACAAAGGACTGATACCAATGCGGTAAAAACGGATAGGTAATGCAATAAAACGGGTTAAAACCGGGGATTTATCGCTTACGTGGTTTTTGTCTGGAACGGTTGCCATTTGGTTTTTGCCTTAACCGTGTCCAAAGTTGGTCCACCATGTGTCTTAATTCGGTTTTATCCAAATCTTTTGCACCGACTCGCGACAGTACAACACAATCAAAGTTTTCTAACTCGAACTGATGATGACGAAAGCTTTCGCGTACAATACGTTTGATCTCGTTTCGATCAACCGCTCGTTTTGCGTGTTTTTTCGCTACAACTAAGCCCAGTCTGGCAAATCCTAAATTATTGCGTCTTGCAAGAATTAGAATTTGTTTCGATTGGGCTTTGGCGTCTGCTTGGTCGAATACCTCTCGATAGTCCCCTGCGGTCAGAAGTCTAACCTGGCGCGGGAATACCGTGGTGGTCATTTCGATTATGCAGAAAGTTGCTTACGACCTTTGGCACGGCGACGAGCCAAAATTTGACGACCGCTCTTGGTTGCCATACGTGCGCGGAAGCCGTGTGTACGCTTGCGCTTTAGGACGCTAGGTTGAAAAGTACGTTTCATGCCTTGTCTCTCAAACTGGTTATCAATAAAAATTAGGGAGCGGATTGTATTGAAAACAGCCAATGTATTCAATCAATCTTTTCGTTAATTCTTATTTATTTGGTTTTATTAGAAATTCGGTTTTTAAGTGATTAAGAATATTAAATAAATATATATGTATGAATTATATGTTTTTTTATGATTAGTTATTATTAATAGTGAAGCATTTTTCTGTGGATAACCGATTTAAGCCCTTTAAATACAATGCTTTACAGGCATGATAACGTTTGTATAGACTCCGTACAAACTGAGTAAAAGCACAAGATAACTTGTTGACGAAAGTGGCACTTATACACACGGTGTTTAAAACCATCAGTTATTCACATTTTCGTCCCGCTTATACACATACACAATCCACAATGTTTAATCGACTTTCTGTGGATAACTATTTCAATATTGGTACAATGCTCAACTGTTTAAAGATGGAGTCCAGCCGTGCTGGCATTATGGGATGAATGCGTCAGGTGCTTGCAAGATGAGTTACCGGCACAACAATTTAATACTTGGATACGCCCACTAAGAGCCAGTGAAACTGATTCTGGCTTAGTCGTGTCTGCGCCTAATCGATTTGTTAAGGATTGGGTAAAAGATAAATTCTCAAACCGCATTCAGTCTTTACTGGAAGAATTGAATGGCGGACAAGTCTTATCCTTTCAATTGGATATCGGCTCGCAATCAAGTACACCTGCTTTTATAGCACCTGCACCCATTAAGCCTGAGCCTAAGGTTGAAGCCAAACCGGCTACGGTTTCTGAGAAGCCTCAGGTATCGAGAGCCCCTGCTATTAAAGAGACCAAACGGAAGGTTCAGGTTGAGGGCAGTATTCAACACCAAAGCAGCCTTAATAAACGATTCACCTTTGATACTTTTGTAGAAGGTAAGTCTAACCAACTGGCTCATGCAGCGGCTCAACAGGTATCGCAAAATGCAGGGGGGTCTTACAACCCACTATTTATATACGGTGGTGTTGGTTTGGGTAAAACCCACTTAATGCACGCTGTGGGTAATCATATTCAAAGTCAGAACCCCAATGCCAAGGTAGTTTATTTACACTCTGAGCGCTTTGTGGCGGATATGGTGAAAGCGTTGCAACTTAACGCCATTAATGAATTCAAGCGGTATTATCGCTCAGTTGATGCTTTATTGATCGATGATATTCAGTTTTTTGCAGGTAAAGAACGAAGCCAGGAAGAGTTTTTCCACACCTTTAATGCGTTACTTGAAGGCGGTCAGCAGATGATTCTAACCTGTGACCGTTATCCGAAAGAAATTGATGGCTTGGAAGATCGCTTAAAAAGTCGCTTCGGCTGGGGATTAACCGTCGCAGTTGAGCCTCCTGAGCTTGAAACCCGTGTGGCTATTCTGATGAAAAAAGCTGAACAGGAAGGCATTGACCTTCCCCATGAAGCGGCTTTTTTTGTGGCGCAGAAAATTCGCTCCAATGTTCGTGAGTTAGAGGGGGCGCTTAAGCGGGTAATTGCGAATTCAGCCTTTACTGGATCTAAAATAACTCTGCCTTTTATCAAAGAAAGCTTAAAAGACCTATTGGCATTACAAGACAAGCAGGTCAGTATTGATAACATTCAACGCATTGTTGCCGAATATTATAAAATTAAGGTGTCCGACGTACTTTCTAAGCGTCGGTCCCGTTCCATTGCAAGGCCTCGACAAGTGGCCATGGCATTAAGTAAAGAATTAACCAATCATAGCTTGCCTGAAATCGGCAATGCTTTTGGTGGGCGGGACCATACAACGGTTCTGCACGGCGTTCGCAAAATAAAAGAACTGCGTGAGACCAATGCAGACATCAGCGAAGATTATAAAAACCTATTGCGGTCACTGACCAGTTAAGAGCGGGAAAGGCATGAAATTCACAATCACTAGGGAAGCCCTATTAAAGCCACTACAGTTGGTTGCTGGCGTTGTTGAACGTCGTCAAACACTACCTGTGTTGTCTAACGTTCTTCTTGAAGTAAAGGGCGATCAGTTGTCGCTGACCGGTACCGACCTTGAAGTGGAAATGGTGGGTAATGCACAGCTATTAGAAGCAGGTGATGATGGTGACATTACGGTTCCAGCTAAAAAGCTAATGGATATCTGTAAGTCTTTACCGGATCAAAGCACCATTGTGATCACTCAAGATGAGCACCGCGTTCAACTTCAAGCTGGTCGCAGTAAGTTTGTTTTATCCAGTCTGCCAGCCAATGAATTTCCGAACGTAGACGATATAGAAGCAACCATTACGGTGAATGTGCCGCAGGCACAGCTTCGTCGCGTAATTGACCGTACAGCCTTTGCCATGGCGCAGCAGGATGTTCGCTACTACCTAAATGGTTTGTTGTTAGAAGTGAAAGCCGACCAGTTGCGCGCAGTTGCCACTGATGGTCATCGCCTAGCGACGTGTGGTGTGCCGGTATCCTTAGAGATGGACGGTAAAACTCAGGTAATCGTGCCGCGTAAAGCGGTTCTTGAGCTAGCTAAGTTAATGACAGACCCTGAAGCCACGGTTGAGTTAATGCTGAGCAATAATCACATTCGTGCAAAAGTTGGCGAGTACACCTTCACGTCTAAACTAGTTGACGGTAAATTCCCTGATTACGAGCGCGTTATTCCCCGCAATGGTAATAAAGTGCTAATTGCCGATCGCCAAGCGCTTCGTCAAGTTTTCCAGCGTACCGCTATTTTATCTAACGAAAAGTACCGTGGTGTGCGTTTGTTGTTGGATGAAAACACACTTCAAGTGGTTGCCAATAACCCTGAGCAAGAACAGGCTGAAGAGAGTATTGGTGTTGATTACCAATATGACGGTCTCGAAATCGGTTTTAACGTTAGCTATCTACAGGATGTACTATCAGTACTTGATGGCGATGATATGAAAATGACACTGGCTGATGCCAACTCTTCTGCAGTTATGGAAGAAGTGGAAGGTGGTGATTCACTTTATGTTGTTATGCCAATGAGATTATAAAAGCGGCATACCTAGTGTAGACG
>NYTP01000091.1 GCA_002683575.1 Bermanella sp. | reverse complement strand
TCATGGGGTTAATTTTAAGCTCTGTGGCAGTTACAAATATACTCAACGGTATCGCGCATTATTTTGGTTTACAAATATACAGCTAACATTGATGCTAATTAGGCTTTTGTGTAAAATACAGCGCCTTTTTATGGGCGCATTTACTTATAATCCCCGAGGCTTTTACATTGCAAAAACGCACATTAGATAATCCAACGTTAAACAGACGTTTTTCTGTTGCACCTATGCTTGATTGGATGTGTTGTCATTAATAATCAATAGGTTAAGTTGTTATTGGGGTACTATAGGGAGACCGAAATACAAAAGCAGACCTGTAGTTTTTTTCATTAGTTTTTTTCGTGTGTCTTGCCTTATAAAATTTACTGTAGTAATTTAAATACTCACAATTCGAAATCGATACTTAGATAAAGATTTCACTCAATTAACATTGGGTGGAGCGTCTAAGTGTGTCGCTCCGCCTCTAGGAGCAATTAAATGCAAAACCTTCCCTTGTACAACGTTTCTGATATAGAACTCTATAACTATTGCAGTTCAGAGAATTGCGATAGTAGCTATCGACAGAAAGCGTTATCAGATGCAAAGTGTTTTTTAGAGAACAACAAAAAAGTTCTCTTTATCACTTCGCTCAATTACCCGAATGTATCTCTTGAAAATGAGTATTTGGAAGATTTAACATTCGTCGGTATGTTAGAAAAATACCCTAGTCATCTCCTTTGGTTTGATTTTGCATCTTTGGATGATAAATCAGAAATAATAACTATAGATCATGTATTAGCGGCTATGATGGAGCCTGAAATTGTTA
The DNA here is from genome assembly GCA_002683575.1 of Bermanella sp. GTDB lineage: Bacteria > Pseudomonadota > Gammaproteobacteria > Pseudomonadales > Oceanobacteraceae > Bermanella. The sequence continues at coordinate 6,756 of NYTP01000091.1, read as the reverse complement.
CGTTCATGGATAGTGGAGAAGCTATGACTATCCTCAGGTGGCTATAAGTTAGATATGCGAAAACAATGCCTTAGGAATAAATGCCGATTATCTCAGTTATTAAAAGAGGCTCATGCTAATGGCGAGGTTTTGGAAGATTGGATTAGTTTAATGAAAGCACGTTCACAAACAAAGGCGTGGAATCGGCTCGCTAATCGATATGATGTGCATTTAGGTTGGTCTAGTGCAGCGTTTGATACCGAATCCAAGTGGTTATTTGTACAGGAAGTTATTTACCGCATCATCAACCACTAAAGGAAGGTTCAGAGTGTATATGAGCATCAATGAACTTCCAATCGAGCATAAAAATAGGTTTTCCAATTTACCGTGGGATCAGGATAGCTCCCCCATAGAGGTTGTATGAGCGACATAAGTAAACTTAGTTTTATCAAAAAATCGGCTAGAGTTCCCATTAGTGAATTAAAGCTGATAAAACGAAAAGATGGAGGCTTTAGAGAGCATCCTTCCATGTTTTTTAAGCGACGTTGCCTTAGTAACCTTACCTACAAGAGTATGCAAGAGCTAGCTGAACTATTAAATATCAACGTTGAGGTATTAGAACTATTTATGGAAGCTAATTTGACCGTTGACCTAGTGTTTGCTGAGCAGCTAAGCGGAGCGACTAAAGTTGATACTGCTACTTGGTTGGAACTTCAGCGTCAATATGATGAGTACAAAAAACACCGCTGATATAGATGGCTATAAGCGGATCACTGCATTTCAAGGTTGAGGCCTACTTTTATATCCTCAACAGCAGTGTAATTAAATTTTAAAAAAGGTACTAAGATGAGCTCTCATAAGCTTTTGATTAGATCACTAGAGCTGGCTTCAAAAAATCATGCGCAGCAAAAGCGAAAGTCAGATGGATCACCTTACATTAATCACTTGATAGAAGTGACTGCCTTACTCACTGATATCGCTGAAATCGATGATGCAGATGAGCTAAGTGCTGCAATACTCCATGACATTTTAGAGGATACTGATGTTACTAGAGACGAGCTCTATGAAACCTGTGGTAATCGTGTTCTGGAGTTAGTAAAGGCTCTTTCTGACGATAAATCGCTATCCTTAGAAGAGAGACGGGAAGAAACGCTTAGAGTGCTACCTAATAAGCCTACGGCGGTAAAGCGGATCAAGTTAGCAGATTTATGCTCTAATGCTTCTGCAATACCATCAGCTTGGACATTAAAACGGCAAACAGAATACTTTCAATGGTTAGATCAGGTTGCTGAAATTTGCAAAGTATCTAGCCAGCCTTTGTATAGTGAGTATTTGAGAAGGAGAGCTGAGTATGTCGTTAAATAGGACTCTCTAGTTAACCACGACATTTGTAGTTTTATGAAGGCTTGCCAGATAAGTCCTCAACTTTACTTAATCTGGCAAGTTCAAACTTTCGCATCAAAGTATACCTTTAAACTATTTTCTCAAATTCATTGTCCGTTATTAGCACTTAGCCTACTTCAGCAGAGAGCGAAAAAGAGATGGTCGATCTAACTTACCTTTGGACAAAAAAGAGCTAGAACTTTTGTTCTAGCTCCAATCTATTGGATTAGAAAAAAGTATAGTGGTTCAGTTTTTAATGCGAGAAGCAATTAATGTCGCTTTAGCAGCAGCTCAATATGAGTGGCAATACAGCTAATAGATTCACTTACAGCATCTATAACAAAGTCAAAAGCTCTTCCATAGCCGACGCTCAAACTGGCGGTATCAAATCCAAGGTCTTGCAGAGTATCAATACATTTCTTAACTGCATCATGGGCATCAGCGATCCTAAGGTCGTTATTCAAGAACAGCGACGCTAGTCTGGCATTGCGTTTTTTCCAACCCTCGGGTTCATTTTCTGATGTAAAGCAATCAATAGTTTCATGCTGTTCGTTCAAAGACTCGAGGACGTTCAAAAGACTTTGCATCAACTTTAAGCTTCCTAGGTTTTTCACGTCAGCGCTTGGACACCCAGCATGACGAAGAAGTGACTTGAGAAAACCATTTGGAATTTTTTGAAGAATCTCATGGAGGCTCTTACACCGAGCCAAAAACATCTGTTGTGTCATATCTAGCGGTGCGACCTGAGCTAGTCGCACAAGAGATGGGTAATGCAACCATCCATTAGCATCTACTTCTTCTCGACTAAAACCTGTAAGGTCTTCAGGGGAATACAGTTGCCCAGTAGTTTCTCCTAGTGCTGATAACCCTTCTCCCATACGAAGCAAGCATTCTAGAAGTCTTTGCACCTTTATTGTTATATGCTCTTCATCTAGATCTAATTGTTCAACAACCTCTGGCTTTATCTCGTAATTATTCGCATGAACAATTTCTCTATCAGGCTTAGCCTTATAAAGCTCACGAATCGGTACTCTGATTAAGTTTCGCCCAACTCGTTGGCATTCAGTGAAGCTCCACTGCCCTTTATATGAAGGTGAACACCACCACCGTCCATAGATGTTTATGGGTATGGTGTCATAGAAGTTACTTTGCTCATATTTTTCGAGGAAGCGATCATCCAAGTAGACGTTATAGTCAACCATAAGCGCATTTGCCCTAGCATGTGTCATAGGCTCTTTGTCATCTGCCCAAAGCAAAGTCTCTGCGTCTTGCTCCAAGCATAGTTCTGGTAAAAGAGCTTCAACTGAAGCCCAGAGCTGAAGAAGAATCCCTCCTTTGTGTTCTCGGAGGTCTAACTCATACCATTGAGGGCCTTCAGTTGGTTTTAATACAATATGAGATTTACCACTCAATGATTCTCGCAACTCTGGGGTGTCTTCTAACTGAGCTTCGTAGAAAAAAACTCTCACGCCTTTAGCGCCTCGCAGCCACAAATAACGTCGGAGGTATTCATTGGACATTTTCCAGCATACATCGCGCTTCAAGTGACCTTGATACTCACTTGATACTTCTCCCTCAGCAACATCAAATTCTGGTAAGTTTAAGGCGTCATATATGAGTCGTTGTTCTTCATTACCTATGCAGCGAGGGGTGAGACCAAGAGTCATCCAAACTTTTTCAGCGAGGCTAAAAGTGTAAAAGGAAGCGTCCCCCCAAGCTGCGACTATGTAATCATACCCAGAGATTGAAGGAATGAATTGAGCAGACTCAGCCTTTTCTTCACCAAAAGGAACAGAGTAAGCCACAACACCTTCACCCGCCTCCCTCAATACTTCAATTGGGCCATCGTTACCCTCAGGAACAACAGCAATCTGAAGGTGTAAGTGTTCTGCACTTTCTCCATAAAGATCAGTCTCCTGCATGCAAGCGACCTCAACACGTAAATCAGGAGATAGACCTACAGGCTTCAGTAACTCTTTTAGTCTATGTGGCAAAATGGATTCTGACAGAGGGAACGATTCAAGATAATTGAAATTCATGGTTAACAACCCTGTTTTTAATTCTTATATGTAAACTGCTGAACCTGTAGTCAGGTCACTAATTGCAATAGCAGCTCAGTTTATGCATAGTATATTATTAGTATCATAAGCCCTGCATGAGGATTGTTGCAATGGATGTTTGTCGTCTTGGAAGTCTTATTAATTTTTTTTCAATGCCCTCTAAAAAAGAGGATTTTGCAGAGTGGGTATCCCAGAAGGATGTCGTTGATTTTTTAGTTAGTGATGCAAATGACGATGATATAATTCTTCATGCATCAGCAAAAACTACTCTTCTTAATACTGTCCTTGTGCTTAAAAATGAACTGTCTAAATCTGACCCTCATCAAATGGCTTCTTGGGATTATAACAATAGTGGATGGTCTGTTTGTAGTGGTGGTGGTCGTGACAAATCGTGGGTCGAGCTACCACTAGAAAGTTGTAAACCTAGTGTTCTGAGCAAAGGTGAGCCTCTAATATTTAAGCGTTCTTTTCACGGAGTAAGAGGGCGAGAGAGCTACATAGAGGTCTCCGAAAAGTTCTTACAAGTTATGGATTTGCACTACATGCATGAACTGAATTCTTGGTGCAAACTTGATAAAAATGGTGATATCGACGAAGTCATCAAAATTCATAAGTTGGAAAGAGAAGGTGAAGAGTATGGCACTGTAGTTTCGATTAGATTCAGCGTATTAGCAGATTACTGCTATCTAACCGAAACAGCAGTCGTAAGGTTATTTGATGTAGATCGAATTGACCATGCAAACTTCACTAGCTGGGGCTCATCACCAGAAGAAGTCGTGGCTGAACAAGGTGTATTTGGCAAGCGAAAAATCATCTCTCATGCTAGCTACTTTAGAGGTGTTCAAGCATTTTCGCCGATACATGAAGGTAAGGAGGAAGATACCTCAGAAGAACAGCAGTATGCCACTTTCATTGCTCAAGATTGGAAGAACAAACGTGTTGAAGAGATATCATGTGCTCCATCCGCTATTGATAATTACTTTACAGACTCAGATAAAGCCTTTGAATTAAGTCCAGCATTCTTCAATGCTGAAGTCATTCTCAAATACAAGTCTGACACTGATAAATACACGTTAGAGGAGAGAGCAATAACATCTAGAGCTGGTTGGTATTTAAAGAGCTACGACATTAACGATGCTGGACAAATCCATACTTATCTAGGTGATCTACAGAAACTGCCATACTCAGAACAATTGCACTGGAAGCAATATAATGAGAAGCCTAAAACACCTATTTCGGAGAGATCTTTAGAAACCGACTTTATGGGAAATTGCTTTAAAGTTTGTAACCCCGTTGAAGATCTCAAACGAAAATTGGACGAGCTTGATTCCAAAGGAACAACTTGGTGGAGAATGAAAAACCGTGTTGTGAAGCAATCCCTCCACTCTGTTTATTCAAAGTCGGTCGATGAGTGGAAAGAGGAGATTTTAAGGTTGGATCAGGTATTAGTCGAAGGTTTAGTCAAGAAGCAATTGAAAGTTAATGCGAAGACGCTTGGTCAAAATCCTCCTGATAAAGATAGAGAATTGAAACTAGTTGAATGGTGCCTCTTAGGGTGTGGTTTTGATGCAGAACATGCACGTAGCGTCCTTAGTCCTTGGCATGATGCTCATAACCTAAGAAGCGTTCTCAAGGGACATATTTCAGGACAAACCGCTGAGCAAATCAGAATAGATGCTATCAAGGACTTTGGTTCACTTAGAAACCACTTCAATGACCTCTGTGAAAGATGCCATGAATCACTCTGTGTCATCTTCAATGCTTTAGAAGAAAATCAGCAAGACAAAACAGGCACTCAGAATATTTGAAGGTAGAGTTATTCACATGATCTTAGCAAATCTAATGCCTAATTTGAGCGGCTGGAACTCATTTAGGGGCATAAACAAGTTAGTAGCATAGTCTGCTTATGCACTTCAATAAGATTCACCTATTAGACGTTGCCTTGAATCAAAATCATTGTACAACGATATGTTCTCAAAAATAACTTAAGGATCGCGGTCTGAGTTGAAGTCAAAGAGCTTTAAATAGTCGGCTTCAACATTCTTTATTCGTTCAGTTAGTGTGTTTGTATACAATTGCAATCGTTGAAAAACGATTCCAACACGTATAGCTAGGCTGCGATTAAATACTTTTATTCTCAATTCCCGAGGCAATTTAGGCCGAAGGCCTATATGCCTCGGTCAAATGCGAAGCATTTGCCCTAACACTCTGTAGTACTATTAATTGGTCACTGTAGTAGTTCTTTGACGAGCTTCGCTCCTCAAAGGCATGCCATCTTGCTGCGCAAGCTGTCATGGTATATTTTTTATTCTTCGTTCAATGATCGCTGGTTGTGATCATAAGTATTTAGGCAACACTCACCCATAGCCAACCTGTTGTAAGGTTAGCTTTAGTCTCGCCAAAGCATTTGAATTATTATCAAATAGTATTTGGGCTATGCCACGACACTAACTGTCTGCATAACTGTAAGGCTTATCGGTAGTAAGTTAGCCAAACTTACTTGTTAGTACCGCCTATCTGCGATGCCTCACCGCTAAAAGTTTATATCCAAACTGAAGGGTTATTAATAACATTGCCCAATCAGATCCAACTTTTTATTGCGACTCATCTCACTGCTGCTGTAGATAGATCCCCTTGTTGATATTCAATGCTCGAATATCAGCTGCTTTAAGCAGCACAGCATTTGCACTCTCATGGGCAAGCGTCTCTTATCCTACCATCCCCATGACAGCCCGTTTGTTCTGAGACGTATCTGGCTCAGAACCGGAAGGCTAAATATTATGAGGTTATTTTTCTCAAATCTCATTCTTGCTTTTGATTATACGAATATAAGCATAGAGCTCAAGGGGTTAATTTGCTTAAAAATATGTTGTTATTTGTTTTTTCCTGTAACGCAGGAGGTTTTGCAAAATTAAAAATATTGGTTAGTTTTTTAATTTAAGCAGTTTAAGAATTGTTGTATCTGATGGACTAATACTTACTAGCATAGTCAGCCAGCTAAAAGGTAGCTGACTTACAATCTGGCTATGTATTTACTCTAGACCATTCTTCCTTAGCTTTAGCCCTCTGAGCATCAATAGACTCAGCTAGATCATTTAAGTGAATGTAATATGGTGCTTTTGCCGAGCCTCCTATTTTGAATGTAGGAATTGGCAGATCTTCTACTTTGGCTTTATTCATAGGTTTGATTAAGTTCTATTAGTCAAACCTGAAAGATCAGGTTAAGACTAATTCACATTACTTAAAATCGTTGTACAACGATGTATATGAATTAGAACCAAGAGTATAGTTTGCCGCTGCGGCAAACTGTCATTTTATGTCTCAACTATAACTT
>NYTP01000090.1 GCA_002683575.1 Bermanella sp. | reverse complement strand
AGTCCACGGACGACCGGCATACATGGTGGCCATTGGGCCGCGTACATAAGGGGCCATACCTGGAAAGGTATTGTTGTATTCAAGATCTTTTACATCATCTTGCGTGTATAACACTTTTACCGGCACGCCTTCAGGGGTATGCCACTCCATTTCTTCTGGGGTCATGCCTTTCATTTGCTTAGTGGCAAGGGCAGCCCATTCATCGTAGGTGTATTTTTTTTCTGTCATGTTAGTTCCGGAATTCACTTATGCTTATTTGCGCCTAAGTACCTTAGGGCTCGACTCCTACAGGTTTAAATTAATGATCCATAGGTTGGTTTAATTCAATTAACACACCGTCGCAGCTTTTAGGGTGGATAAAAATAACCATGCAATTATGTGCACCTAGGTAAGGCGCTTCGCTTAAAAACTCATACCCTTTGGTTTTTAAGCGAGCGATATCTTCTTCGATATTGTCTGAGCGAAAACAAAGGTGATGCATGCCACCGCCTTTTTTCTCGATGTATTTTTGGATAGGGCCTTCACCGTTTAGTGGGTGAACCAGTTCGATGCTGGTAGTTTCTAGCGGGAAAAAAGCCGTGCTGGTTTTGGCGCTCTCCACATCTTCTTTGTGATCAAATGTTAAGCCGAAGTCATTCATAAAGCGTTCAATGGCTTTATCTAAATCCGGAACGGCGATGGCAATGTGATCTAATCCAACAATCATCTGGCACTCTCTTTTCGGGCAAGCCCGTTTCAAATATTAGCTGACCAGGCACCGCTTGATGCCTGGATTGAAATTATCTGTATTAAGCCACTGTAATTAAGAAAACATCAGTTTGCTCACGACGGCGCGCGGCGACTTCTTCTGATGTCTCAATCGTTACTTTCTCATCGGCGACAATTTTGAATAACGGCTGGCCTTTTTTAATGATGCTACCATCTTCTTCAATCAGTACTTTTTCAATGGTGCCCGCAAACGGTGCCTTAACCTTGTTGAACATTTTCATTACTTCAACAATATAAAGTGGCTGGCCAGCTTCAAAGTGATCCCCTTCTTTTACAAAAGGAGGCATACCCGGTGCTTCACAGCTATAAAACATACCACCAGAGGCCGCTAAGATCTCATCGCCCTTTGCCATTGGTGGTGGCACCAGCACTTTCATCATATTCTTTTGCAAGGTTTCATCAAGCAGTGCTTCAGGAATGAAAATACTCAAGTCTTCATTCACATCCAGGTCATAGAAATTGGTTTCACTGGCGATGTAAGGCAAAAGATTAAATACCTCAAAGCCGGCTTGATAGCCTGCATGGGCCGCTTGTATGTTTTGCCATAGCTCGGCGCTAAACCCGTCGGGAGCGGAGCCATTGATGATCTCTAATAGTTCTGCATAGTCGAGATCTTCAAAACCGGCTTGGGCCAGTTGGTTTTCTAAACTGTCATAAAAACTTAAAGCGTCTTGTAAAACCGCATTATCATGATCCCAGATCATGGTGGCTGCTGGGTCTTGAGCATTAAAGTCCATGTTTAGGAAATGATAGGTATCCGCCAAAATACGAATTGGGTTTTCAAGCCAGGTCACTTGATTATTATTTTGAATGTCAAAATTATTTTGTTGCACACTCAACCAGCCTGATAATACATGAGGCTCAGCTAATAAGCGTTCGATAGGGCGGGTTAATAATAATTGTTTACGTACTAAAATTTTATGCAGGTTGGCTTTTTCATCGCTGTCTTTAATGCCAGCCAGTTGCTTTGCACAAACTTGTTGGTACGCATACGACACATCTAAATCATTGCTTTGGTCTTTTAATAAACCCACAGCCGTTAAGTAAGGCACAATAAATTTAGTCGTTGGTCGGGCGTTAATATTGTTGCCAATAAACCAATTAACCAGACCATAGTGGAATTCTAAATTGGTGGATAAATCTTTACCCAGTAGCACGGTGCTGCGTAACACTTCAGCCATGGCATCGTATGTGCCTAAGCGGTTTTCACCCACGGTTAACAGTAGGGCAATGTTAGAATCATAGGCGCCGGCAAGGTGGTACTTCATAAACACATCGGTATCAGGGTTATGTAAGCTGATACCCTGGTCGTCACGAATCTCACCTTTTTGTGCGTCGCTCCAATATTCAATGATGCCACCAGCGTGAGGTGCCAATGCTTGGTTAGTGGCATTTAGACGCGCTTCAACCGATGCATTGTGACGCAATACACGAGTGGGTTTGGGTAAGCGTGACCCGTGGGCCGCCAATAACACCATGGCTTCAACCAAACTTTCAACGATGAAGTATTCATTGTCATTGTCAGGGTTGGTGAACTTCAAGCTATAGCACAATTCGGTGACGCGATGCTCCACCTGAATACGGGTGTTCATTTCCATGAAGAAGTGTTTGTCGCGATCCACAATACATTCAAAGGTCGAAACGCTGTCTAGGCCCACCGCTTGTGCGAAGCGCTCGGCTTCTTCTTCCATTTTTTGTAGGGTTTTAATATCTTGATTTAAGACACTGGCTTCACTGTCACGGCCATCTTTAACCGCTTGTGTGAGTGCGTTTTCTAAATCTTCACAGATGACCGACACTTCAAGTAATTTTTGTTCGTGCATTTGTAATGAACAATCACGACCACCTAAGGCTAGAGACCAATCACCATTACCAATCACCTGAATTTCTTGGTGGCGGGTGGTTTCAATATTTAATTCAATTAAAATATTTTTATTATCACCTTGTCCGGTGGCTTTTACTTCGTTCAAGATTTCAAGTACCAACGAAGGGGCCAGTTTCGCCACTTCATCCAGCTGTGCGTTTATGTCACCTTCGAAAGAAGCGGGGTTGGGTAAAATACGTTGGCCTTTACCGCCACCACCACCGATGCATTTTAAGCGCACGCGGTTTTCTGGGAATTGCTTGCCAATCTCAATAACTTGCTCGGCAATGGTTTGCTGAAGCTCTTCGATGCTATATAGGTCAACGCCTTTTTCGTAACTGGCGGTTAACACCACGTCTGCTTTATCTTCGAGGGATTCGCAGGCGTCAAACTTTGCTTGATCCAGTGTGAGCTTTTCTTTTTTAACAACAGCTAATAAGGCTTTTTCATCTTTGTGTTTTTTTAATAGGGTCAGGGCAGTGGCGTTATCCAGACCGGGTGTCACACTTACACCCACTTTTAATGCGGTACGCTTAGCCTCGTCTTTAAGACCTGCATCGTGAACAGTTTTAGAGCACGGGCCAATAAAGTTTAAGCCGGCTTTTTCCATGGCACTTACCATGGATTCATCTTCGGCCATAAAGCCATAACCGGTAAAAATGCTGTTGTAGCCGTTATCTTTTGCAATCTGGATGATTTGTTGTATGCGAACATTACGCTCGTTTTTATCCACCCCAGTGTAATCCGGTACACGGTGAACACGATTAGGGTCGGTTAATTGGCGCAATTCAGGAGCGAGGGCATTTTGGTAAACGATGCTGTCTTTTTCAGATAATAAAATACCATAATGTTCGATGCCCATTTCAGTAAAGACATCCATAGCTTCGATACGAATAGGCCCTCGGCAAATAATCAAAGGGCGCATATTAGAGCAATCAAAAGATTGCACCCATTCACTAAATGCACCGCCGAGTTGACGGTCTTTATGGATGAGCGGGTTATTTAAATAGTATTCATTTGACATATTTTTTAAATCGCGCACAGGGTGCGCTCCTACAATATTTTGTGTTTCAAAGAGAACAAACCACGTCTCTCAATTTAAATCTTAGTTCAGTGGGAGGGCGCTTGCGCGCGATAAAGTGACGGTTAAATCAAATGTTATCGTGCGTAATGCCCTTTTACATGTTTAGCAACTTTAGAAAAATTCACGTTGCACGGCGTTAAATGGCTCAGGTGTGTAGTGCCTTAAATGGAACGTCATATTTTCACCCAATACTTTGCGCAGATCACAGGGCATCACAATTTGTGAAATACTGCCGAGACTCAATGCTTCATTGGGGTTCATTAATTCTTCTTCGTAGCGTTTACCAAGTAGGGCTTCTTGCTCTTTACCCCACTGCGCGGTTTGTTCACCGCTTTTCACTGCACCACGAATAGCACGCAATTCATTTTTATAAACAAACTCAACACCGGCAGGACCCATTACCGCTGCACGAGTAGACGGCAGCGCCACCACAAAGTCGGCACCGGTTGGGTAATTATTGTAAGAGGCATACGCACCGCCAAAGGCGTTACGAATAATGAGCAAAAAGCGTGGCGTGCGTAAATCAATAATGGCATCCAGCATGGCGCGTCCCGCTTGCACGATCCCAAGGGACTCTTGCTCTTTACCTGGTAAGAAGCCGGTGGTGTCTTCCATGAAGATCACCGGAATATTATAAAGGTTACAAAAACGGATGAAGCGTGCGTTTTTATAAGCGGCTGCGATATCAATTTGGCCTGACGCCACCGCTGAATTATTCGCCACAAAACCAATGACGTTGCCACCCATGCGACCTAGGGCACAAATGGTGTTACGGGCGCGATCAGGTTGAATTTCCATGAAATCGCCGTGGTCACATAATTGTTGAATAATGATGCTGACATCTAAGGGTGTGTTAAAACCGCTTGGGCTGTTGAACGCTTTTTTCAGCAGGATGTCGATGTCCCAAGTTTTACGATCAATGGGATCAGACGTTTCTTGGTACGGTGCAAACTCGCTGTTGTTATCGGGTAAATAATTTAATAAACGTTTTACTTTTTTAAGGGCTGCAACCTCATCTTTTACGACAAAGTCCGTTACACCGCTCTGGCTGTGGACACCCGGGCCGCCTAACTCATCCGGTGTCACATCTTCGCCCAGTACGCTTTTCACAACGCCGGTGCCGGTTAAACCAAAAAAGGTATCGTTTGGCTGAATCATAAAGCTGCCTTGACGAGGTAAGTACGAACCGCCACCGGCATTAAAACCAAACATACACATGATAGACGGTACTACGCCTGAAATTTTACGCAGTGCGGTAAAGGCTTCGGCATATCCATCAAGGCCACCCACACCGGCTGGCACATAAGCACCCGCGCTGTCGTTTAATCCCACAAGAGGAATGCGACGCTTACCGGCCAGCTCAAATAAGCGGGCTAGCTTTTTACCGTTGGTGGCATCCATAGAGCCGGCACGAATGGTGAAATCGTGCCCGTATAACGCCACATCACGGCCATTAATTTTAACCACGGCGGTCACTATGCCCGCCCCATCAAGATTTTTACCCCAGTTTTGAAACAGTACTTGAGGGTCTTCGTCAGTAAGAACCGAGATGCGCTCCCAAATGGTCATACGGTTTTTACTGTGCTGGCGCGTAATGGCATCCACACCAGGGGCAGTTTTTGGGCGGTTAATCAGGTCGTAGCCTTTTTTCAGACTTTCTTCGTAAAGGCCGGGCTCGTAACCCGCTTGGCCAGGAATGCTGAACTCTACTTCCTTCGCTTGAGCGAATGGGTTCGTCAGGGTAGCAGTGGTGGATTTTGTCATGACGCGATATCACCTAAATATGAGCTGGCGAACGGATTAGCTCTAACGTGGAATCTTTGTGATCCCTTGTGAGCGGGGCTGGCTCGCCAATTATGGTTATTCTAAAGTGGCATGGATCATATAAGGGAATGTCTAGTATGTGAATAGCTTAAAACCCCTCAATAATTGACATAATATGTAATTTAACCAGTAAATATAGGGACTTAAGCGTGAATGCTAGAATAACGAGTCACAAAAAACGTAAATAAAAATAGACATTATCATACAAACTACTCACAGGATTGACCCCGAAAATAGACATATAACAACATGCTAATTCAATAACAGGGCATGGCGGGTTTTTATGTTGGCTCGAATAGACATTTGTTATCATGGCGAGCGCTTAAAGGAGAGACCATGGAATTACTGCAAGGCTTATTATTAGTCACCACTATTCATCTATTGGCGGCGGCTTCGCCTGGGCCTGATTTTGTGCTGGTTACCCAGCAAACCCTTAGTCATGGTAGGCGTATCGGTTTACTGGTGAGCTTGGGGATTACGCTGGGTTTGTCGGTGCATATTATCTACTCTGCATTCGGTTTAGCGGCACTGATCGCCAATTCAAGTAGTGCGCTTTGGGTGATAAAAATACTCGGGGGAGGCTATTTGATTTATCTGGGAATCAAGGGGTTACCTGCAAAGGCCCAGACTGACGCCATAAACCTCAAACCCGTTAAGCAATACTCGGCAATGAAAACCATTGGCATCGGATTTTTGTATAATGCGCTTAACCCAAAAGCCCCTATTTACTTTGTTTCATTGTTTACCTTGGTACTTTCGCAAGACATGCCCGTTTATCAAATTGCCATTTATGGCGCATGGATGATGGTGATTCAATTTTCGTGGTTTTCATTGGTAGTAAGCTTGTTAACTCGGCCTGCTATTTTTCAGCAGTTTCAACGGTTGGGTCATTGGTTGGATCGAATTCTTGGAGGCGCCATGTTGGCCTTGGGGATTAAACTGGTGGTTTCCCGAACTTCTTAAATTAAACGCCTGCGCACCCTATGTCAGAGTTGACTATATGGGTGCAAGTGACGATTTCACCTAATGGGCGAACGGCTAATTGATTTTGTTTACACTCAGCGATGAGCTGGATTCTTTTGCCATCGCGTGAGTCGCCGTCAGGTTGGATGCTTGATTCAGTTTTGCATTCGATGCCACCTGAAAGGTAACGCCTGCTGCTAGTACCACACCGCAAACCATGATGAGTTGTAATTTATTCATAGTGCCTCCACGACCTAATTGTCATTTCAGCATAGGCCTTGCGCCTAGTGAGTATCAATATGCAAAAAGGCAAAAGAATGGGTGTAAATCGACAATCTTTTTATTGTAGGCAGACGTTGACCAAATAAACGTATTATTTGGTCATAGCCAAAAGGTAAATGGAAATAGGCAGTTAATTGGTTAACGCGCTTTGCGGTGATTTGTATTCTCTTTGCATAATGATTTTTCCATCGCGTATGGATGCTAGCGCTTGTTGTTGCCCAAGTAATACCTCGTATGGTGTTTCACCTTGAAGAATAATACAGCGAGCAGGTAAGCCTTTTTCAATACCATATTCACTGATATTTAATGCAGCAGCGCCATTATCTGTAATTAATTCTAACGAAGAATCTATCCAGTCCATCCCCAACATATGGCAAGCATGAAGCCCGGTATCAAGTGTGCGCAGTAAGTTACCATTCCCCATGGGATACCAAGGGTCGCGAATAGAATCTTGTCCAAAGGCGACTTTTAATCCCGCTTCTAATAACTCGGGGACACGGGTAATCCCGCGTCGTTTGGGGTATGAATCAAATCGGCCTTGTAGGTGAAGGTTTTCTGTTGGCATGCACATAAAGCGCAGATCGGACTTTTGCAGTAATCGAAATAAACGACTGCAGTATGCATCATTGTATGAGCCCATCGCACACGTATGACTGGCGGATACTCTCGTCCCGTAATCCAGTTTAAGCGCCTTGGCGGCGAGGACCTCTAAAAAGCGTGATTCAGGATCGTCAATTTCATCACAGTGAACGTCCACACTTAAGTCATGTTTGTGTGCTAATTCCATTAACCAATCAACAGATTCCACACCTGTATCTCGAGTAAATTCAAAATGGGGGATACCGCCAACGACATCCGCCCCGAGGCGAATTGACTCTTCCATTAATGCTTTGCCATTTGGAAAGGAAATAATGCCTTCCTGAGGAAACGCCACTATTTGCAAATCCACTAAATGCCCAACACGTTCTTTCAACTCCAGCATCGCTTTAAGGGCGGTGAGTTTGGGGTCAGTGACATCCACGTGTGTTCGCACGTATTGAATGCCGTGGGCGGCAAACATTTCAAGAGTTTGGCTGGCACGAGTAATAACGTCCTGTTGATTTAAGCTTTTTTTACGTTCTGACCAACATTCAATGCCCTCAAATAACGTACCGCTTTTGTTCCAGCGTGGCTCCCCTGCGGTCAACGCCGCATCTAGGTGAATGTGTGGCTCAACAAAAGGGGAGCATACAAGGTTGGCGGATGCGTCTAATTGTTTTTCTGTCGGGATAACAGGGTTTAATTGAGGACGTATTTGGGTAAAACGGCCATTAGCCATTTCCAAACTAAACAGGCCTTCTTTGCCCTGTAAACGCGCGTTGACAATAGCGTCTAGGTGGTGAGACATACTAATTCCTAAAATGTGTTTTAGCCTTTGGTTAGGACTTGGATAACAGATGGGTTAACAGAAGTTGTTTAAAATACTCCATCTGTGCTTCTGCGCAGTCCTTTACATGGGTTATTTGCTTCAAACGATTTCGAATCGTATTCCGGTGGCACTTTAAATCCTGCGCCATGGCCTTTTGGTTTCCCATGTGTCTAAGCCAAGACGACAATAGCTCGACGCTTTGGGAGTCGAGTTCTGGAGCCGACATCAGGCCCCCCATTTGTTCGGCTTTTACGATGGCCCGACTGATGGTTTCGGTTACGGTTACCATGGGCAATGAATAGGGCTGCTCAAATAAGGGCAGATTCAGTTCGTCAGCCAACTTACACAAGGATTGAGGTAAACGGCTTATAAACGCATCCCCTGTTAGCACAACCAAGCCTGCAATATTGCAGGCTTTACCTTCATAAAGCGCTTGCGCCAAATTCTCAGGAGTACGGTGGCGACTTATGCCCGTGACAAAAACCAACTCGCCTCCTTTTATCCAGGGTTCAAATGAGCGGTTTTCCGCCACGTATGGCCAGCGAATTTCATTACTGGCGCCATTTGAACCGCCTCGTAAATGGATACTTTCAAGCCCTTTTAGGCTTGAAAGATTGCGACAATACAACGCCATTTAAGCGGCACCAAAGGTTTGCAGTCGGCGTTCACGTACCGCCTGACCCACCAGAATCAAAACACTGAATGCCAATGCAGCCACCAACACACCGACAATCGGTGCAATCCATGGTGAGCTATATGCCGCAAGTGAACCCACAGCATAAGCAGTTAGACCTGGAAAATTAAAAGCAGGAAGGGTGGTGTCTTCAAGTGAAGGGTATTGGCGCTTATAACTAACAAAGTAACTGGCCATAATGACACCGCCAATGGGTGGGATAAATGTGCCCAGCAAAATAAGAAACGGAATTAACCATTCATACATGCCCAGTACCGCAAGTACGGTACCGATGGCAGCACCTACTACGGTGACGGTCTTACGACGGCGGGTACGAACGAGGTTGCATCCGGCAACGGCAAAGTTGTAAACCGTATTGTCTTGAGTCGTCCAAAGATTAAGAAACAGCATCAAGATGCCTAAAGTGGCAAGGCCCTGAGCCACCATGATGTCGACGATATCCGCTTGCTGGTAAACCAATGCACCAAAGGCACCAATTAACGTCATTAATCCATTACCCAAAAAGAAGGCCAGTAATGTGGCGATCACGGCGGTTTTACCTGATTTAGCGAAACGGGTCCAGTTGGTGGCTTGTGTGCCTCCACTAACAAAGGTGCCAAATACTAAGGTAATTGCAGCGGCTATTGTCATGTCGTCGCTTGGGCTTATCGCCATTAAACCACTTAATCCACCTGCGTCGGATGTGGCGATGGCCATACTGACACCCACTAAGATGATCATGGCTGGAACCGCAAAACGAGACAGTATTTCAAGTCCACGGTAGCCAATAAAAGCGGTGATGCAAAAACCAAAACCAAATAAGATCATCAGTGGTTGAGTAAGACTTTCAGGAAGGCCGGTTAATTTAATTAGCAAAATGGCCATGGTTGCGGTTCCCCAAGCGTACCAACCAATTTGAGTAAAACCGAGAATGAAATCTGAAAGCTTGCTGCCCACTTCACCAAAGGTAAATCGGCTCATAAGTGCTGTATTTAAGCCCGACTTTGCGGCGATGTAACCGAGTATGGCGGCATATGTGCCAAGTAAAAGATTACCAATTAATAACACCATGAGCATGGTTGAAAAATCGAAAGCGACACCAATGCTACCACCCGCCCACATTGTGGCTGTAAAAAAAGTAAAGCCCAGTAGCACCAACCCCATTGACCATACACTTTTGCGTTGATCCATGGGCACAGGAGTGAGGGGAAAGTCCTGCTCTTTTGCGCTTGTTTGAGTCGTCATAATGATCCCTTTTTGTTTTTAATGAACACGAAGGGATTGGCAACTATTATGCCACGGACTATTTTGAGGCGGCTTAGGCCGGTAATGTTTTATCGATGTTGTGCATTATGCACAAGCCTAAGCGAAGCGTTATTATCAGATCATTAAGCTTGCACTGACGTGGTTCGATTTTGGTTGCTGGTGGCTACCTTGGTGCGCTGTACTTGTGTGTTAGACTTTGGGCGACTCTAGCTCTTGTTACCTAGCAAGAAGAGACATGCGTATTATGGAATGGTTATGATTATCAAATCTCATTATTTTACAAATAATTGGGTTCAATATTGTTGGATGGCCTTTGGTTTTTTATTTTCTGTACTCGTGTGTGCCAGCAATGATACTCATAGTATTTACGGCACGGGCAATCATGATGAGCTGATTGGCACCTCGTTTGATGATGCAATCTACGGTGGTGAAGGTAACGACACCCTTTATGGGAGTGAGGGCAAAGACACACTCTACGGTGGCCCGGGGGCCGATCAGTTTGTGGTGGATGCTTGGCAGCTAGATTCACCAGATACCGTAAAAGACTTCAGCCCTGAAGAGGGTGATTCCATCACATTACGCTTTCGTAGCCCCTCCATTAAAAACATGCGTCTCCCCAAGGAACTAGGCACGGAAACGGTCAAGCTGGATAAAAATGGCAACCTAAAAATTCTTATGGATAACCAGCAATGGTTCACCCTTATGAATATAGAAAACGCCAAATTTTATTTTGAAGTGCAAAATGAAAGCGACCTTGTGCGCTTCGTATTTAAAAAAGGCTTTTAACCCTTACCTAAGATTGCGCTTCAAGCTTGGTGATCTCAGCGTTAATTGCTTCAGCCTCCGTGCTTAACTGTGAGTAGGTTTTAATATCCCCATTTCTTTGTGCGTGCATGGCTTGCTCTAGTTTTGCCATGTAGGCTTTTTTTAACTTTTTTACTGGGTCTTTCTTAAATAATGACAGCATGTCATAGCCCTCAAGAGTGATTTAAGCAGTCTACGCTTAAAGAAGGCTTTTAGATCCATTAAGTTTCCTGAATGAACCAATATTACTGTGATTACGTAAATAACTGAGTAAAGCGTGCCGCCCAGCTTTTAACCATCAGTTCCACCGCTTACTGGGCATATACGCTGCCATGGCTTAAGAGACCACTAACATGACCCGAGCTGCCTTCTGGTTTACACAAGATCTACGTATTGAGGATAACCCAGGCCTTCAGGCGGTATTAGCCTGCGCCCAGAGCGTGGCCTTTGTTTATGTGTTGAACCCTGCGGATTTTGAGCATCGCAACTATCAACAAAAAGCCATGTGTCATAACCGCTGGAGATTCCTGTGTGAGTCACTCATCGACCTCAATAAGCAGTTGCATCGCCGTGGTCACAGTTTAATGCTATTGGTAGGTGAGCCAAGCGAGGCCGTCTCGCAATTTATTCGTCAGCATAATGTGCAAACCCTTGGGGTCGCCCATCAAGTGGGTTGGTTTGAACAACAAGCCCTCTCTAGAATTGAAAGCCAACATACTAACCTTGCTGTTGTGCGCAGATGGAATACCACCTTATTCAATGCCGATGATATTGAGCCTGGACCACTGGGTTCATTTTCTCGCTTTCGCAATACCATGGAAAAAAAAGGCACGCCGGTATCGCCAATCTCAGCGACCATGCCTCAGCCTTGGCCAGCGCCATTTGAGGGGGATGATTTTGGCCGCCCACATCAAGCATTTATCAGTCAATTGCATCAATACGCTCGTGAATTTCAACAGGTGGCAATCGACTCAACTGGGGTGTCAGAGCTTGATTTTTCAGGTGGTGAAATGCATGCACAAAACCACCTGAAAACCTATTTTGAAACTCGCCTAGCGGATACCTACAAACAAACCCGTAATGAACTGGATGACTGGTCAAGCTCCACCAAATTTAGCCCTTACCTTGCCATCGGTAATATTTCCCCAAAACAAATTTGGCAACGCCTTAAGCAATATGAACATGAGCAAGGCGCTAACGATTCCACTTACTGGATTGGTTTTGAATTATTATGGCGTGAATATTTTCAATGGTTGTTATTGCAAAACGGGAAGCGAAGTTTTTTGTTTCAAGGTAACGCCAAAGATAAACCTTTAACCAGTTTTTACCCAGAGCGCTTTGCCAAATGGTGTAAGGGTGAAACCCCGTATCCGTTAGTCAATGCGTGTATGCATCAATTAAATGCCACAGGGTATATGTCGAATCGTGGTCGTCAAATTGTAGCCAGTTGTTTTGTGAACGAGCTGGCGCTGGACTGGCGCTTTGGGGCGGCGTATTTTCAGCAACAACTCCTAGATTATGACGTGGCATCAAATTGGGGAAACTGGCAATACATTGCGGGAGTGGGCGCAGACCCAAGAGGCGGGCGCTTTTTTAATATCGAAAAACAAACACAACTCTATGATGCAAAAGGCGCATTTATCACTCAGTGGCAAGGCCGAGACACGCTGACACAGCTAGACTCTGTAGACGCGGCTGATTGGCCCATTTGATATGAAAAAACAGCACCTTCCTTCTAAAATATGTGTGGTGTGCCAGCGACCATTTAGTTGGCGCAAGAAATGGGAGCGGGATTGGCCTCAGGTAAAGTATTGCTCCAAACGGTGTGCAGGACAGTCTTCCAACAATACACTTCATCAAGGCGCTAAGTCATGAAATCCAAGTACCAAACACTTAGGCTTATTTTAGGTGACCAACTCAATGCACAGCACACTTGGTTTAAAACCAAAGATGATGCAACCCTTTATGTGTTAGCCGAGCTGCACCAAGAAGCGCAATATGTGCCTCATCACATTCAAAAAATCAGCGCCTTTTTTTGTGCCATGGAGCAATTTGCCAACGGTTTAAAAAAAGCAGGTTACCAAGTATTGCATCTAAACCTAGATGATACACAAGGGTTTGCAACCTTACCTGACCTGATAACCTCGCTAGTGGATCAATATAAAATTCAGCGCTTTGAATATCAGCTGGCGGATGAATACCGCTTGCGCGAACAAATTAGCAACATGGTGAACCGCCTTAATATTGAAAACCAAGCCTATGAAACCGAGCACTTTTATTTAAACCAAGCAGAGTGCGAAAAAGACTTTAAAAAAGGCAAACGCCATCGTATGGAAGCGTTTTATCGCAAAATGCGAAAACGTTTTAATGTATTAATGCACGGTGATGACCCGGTAGGTGGACACTGGAATTACGACGGTGAAAACCGCAATAAAATAAAAGCCGAAGATTTCGCCCATGTGCCTAAACCCTTGGTATTCAACAATGATGTGCGCGACATTTTAGCACGCATTAAACGCCATAAAATTCAAACCATAGGTGTCGAAACACCGGACTTACTGTGGCCAGTGAATCGTCAACAAGCTAACGAGTTGTTGGATTATTTTTGTGAGCATGGTCTGCGTCAGTTTGGCCAGTTTCAAGATGCCATGACATCACAGCTTGATAAGAGTGAATCAAACCAGGCTGAGGCTAAACGCCAATGGAGCTTATATCATTGCCGCCTATCGTTTGCCCTAAATGCAAAAATGATCAGCCCAGTAAAAGTGGTGTCGCAAGCTGTGGCCCATTATCAAAAAAATAAAGACACCATTAGCTTGGCGCAAATAGAAGGCTTTGTCAGGCAAATACTGGGTTGGCGAGAATTCATTCGTGGGATTTATTGGGCCAACATGCCAGAGTATGCACAACTGAATGCATTGTCGGCCAGCCGTGATTTACCCAGCTGGTTCTGGACGGGTAAAACCCATATGAACTGCCTAAAGCAGGCCATAACGCAGTCCTTAGATTATGCCTATGCGCATCATATTCAGCGCTTAATGATCACAGGTAATTTTAGTTTACTGGCGGGTATTCACCCTGACCAAGTGGATCAGTGGTATTTAGGCATCTACATTGACGCCATTGAATGGGTCGAAATGCCCAACACCCGTGGCATGAGTCAGTTCGCCGATGGTGGCATTGTGGGCTCAAAAGCCTATGCGGCCAGTGGCAACTATGTGAAAAAAATGAGCGATTACTGCAGTGACTGCCGTTACAAGGTCACCGAGCAAACCGGCCATAATGCCTGCCCGTTAAATGCCTTATATTGGCGTTTCATGGATGAGCACCACGATACCTTCACCGCTAACCCAAGAAACAAAATGGTCTATGCCAATTGGCTTAAAAAGACACCCGATCAGCGCGAGGCTATTTTACAGCACGCCAATGCCAGCTTGATCAATATTGAGCAGCTTTAGAACGCCACCTGTTCGGTGCTGACCTTGCCCCTTCAAAGTACCTTAACCAGGATTTACCTGCTTGTTCATTTCTTCATCTATACTCATTGCAGTCCCACGGATTAACAGCAGAGGTTCTGGCCCAATGGGATGGTTTTGACAGGGCACCTGTCACAACACATCTTTAATTTTGGTCAGCGCGCTTAGTGTTAACCTATATGAATGCAGGGAAGACCCATGACCTTTTTTGAAAAGCTGCTAGATGGTAGCTTTATGCCACATGGCCACTGTTTATTATGGCGCTCAGATCTATTAATGCTGCATGTTGGCGGCGAAATCCTCACGGTTATTGCTTATAGCCTGATTCCTTTGGCATTAGTGTATTT
>NYTP01000089.1 GCA_002683575.1 Bermanella sp. | reverse complement strand
AGTTATGTCCGCAACTTGATTTAACCATTCCAGTTGGTAAGGACTCCATGTCCATGAAAACCAAGTGGAGCGAGCAAAGCGGCGAAGAGAAAACCGTCACCTCGCCAATGTCATTAGTGGTCACCGGCTTTGCCCCTGTGGTTGATGCACGCAAAACCTTAACGCCCCAACTGCGTGGTGATGAAGAAGAGACAGATTTAATCTTGATCGATCTTGGTCGTGGCCAAAACCGTTTAGGTGCCTCGGCTCTTACACAAGTATTTGATCAACTGGGTAATGAAGTGCCTGACGTTGATGATGCTGAAGACTTAAAAGCTTTCTTTGCTGTGATTCAAGGTCTTAACCAAGACGACAAAATCATGGCTTACCATGACCGCTCAGACGGTGGCCTATGGGCAACGCTGACTGAAATGAGTTTTGCAGGTCACGTGGGCCTAACCATTAAACTAGATGCGCTGGCGGATTCCCAAGCGGATGTGATTCCAGCTTTATTTGCTGAAGAATTAGGCGCGGTGATTCAGGTGCGTCAGGACGATACTGAGTTTGTGCTTGCGCAATTAAATGCAGCCGGACTTGGTGATTGTGCAGCGGTGGTTGCCAACTTGAATGACGAAGACAACCTTGTGGTTGAGTTAAATGGCGAAAACTTATTTAGCGATACCCGTGTGAATCTACAGCGTTTATGGTCGCGTACGTCTTATGAAGTACAAGCCATGCGTGACAACGCGGATTGTGCCAAGCAAGAATTTGATGGCTTATTAGATGCGGATAACCCAGGTTTACACGCTGAACTGTCGTTTGATGTGAACGAAAACGTAGCGGCTGATTTAATCGCCAGCGGTAACCGCCCAAGCGTTGCCATCTTGCGTGAGCAAGGGGTGAACGGTCAGATCGAAATGGCCGCGGCGTTTGATAAAGCCGGTTTCAATACCGTCGACGTACATATGAGCGATGTGTTGTCAGGTCGCGTTAAGTTGGACGGTTTCCGTGGTTTGGTTGCCTGTGGTGGTTTCTCTTACGGTGATGTACTGGGTGCCGGTGAAGGTTGGGCGAAATCTATTTTGTTCAACGACATTGCTCGCGAGCAGTTCAAAGCATTCTTTGAGCGTGAAGATACCTTTACGTTAGGTGTGTGTAACGGCTGTCAGATGTTATCTAACTTACACGAGTTGATTCCAGGCTCTGATCATTGGCCGCACTTTGTGCGCAACCAATCTGAGCAATTCGAAGCCCGTGTTGCCATGGTTGAAGTACAAAAGAGTGATTCCATCATGCTAGCCGGCATGGAAGGTTCTCGCATGCCAATTGCTGTGGCCCACGGTGAAGGTCATGCCGAATTTGCTCAGGCGGCGGACATCGAGTCGGTTACTAAGCAAGGCCAAGTGGCGCTGCGTTATGTGGATAACTTTGGTCTAGTCACCGAGCAATACCCAGCGAACCCCAACGGCTCTGTAGACGGTATTACAGGCCTAACCGCTGCAGGTGGCCGTGTGACCATTATGATGCCTCACCCTGAGCGTGTATTCCGCGCGGTACAAAACAGCTATGTGCCAGATGAGTGGAGTGAAGACGGCGCGTGGATGCGTATGTTCCGCAACGCACGTGCTTGGTGTAAATAAACACGGTTCTATTTATAGAACGCAGTGTTGATTAAAAAAGGCCGCTTTAGCGGCCTTTTTTAATGTAACTTTTATGGGCTGTTGCAATCACAGTTACCTGATCCTAATTTTGAAATGGAATTCAATATGCGTAAATTATTTTTGTTTTTATCAGTGATCTCTTTGGTGGGTTGCGCAAGTAACCAGCTGGGAGATATTGCAGATATATCCTCCGCTGATCAAAATCGCTCCAGTTCACCGCTTAAAATAAGCGCTCGATTTAGCTCCTATCACTGCAGTGATTATTTTGCTTATCTTGATTTTTCTATCGAAAACCCTTCGTCGAAATGGCAGACCTTATCCGGTTTGAAGCTAAGCTTTCCTTATGATTCCAATCACTTGTTCCATGTTGTTCAGGGGCAGCGCTTAGCATTGTGGCGTGAAGGGGAGAGTCATAGATTAAGGCTTAAAGGGCATAATGATGGTTTGACCGCGCTAGCGGTTGCCGGGTTGGGTATTGGTTTAATGGCTACAGATAACGATGCGGCAAATGTTGCAGGTGCCGCTCTGTATGTAGGCAATGCGGTTAATGAAGTCAGTGATGATATTGCACAAGGTATTGATCAGGTAGAAACAGCGGATCCTGTGTTGGGTAATTATCTCATAGGCCAAGACATTGAAGTGCCCCCGGGTATGACACGGAAATTCTGGGTGGTGCTATCCGCACAGGAGCAAGCCCCTCTCATGGCAGCGATTGGCGGTGAGTTCGATGATAATAATGGCGCACCTCAAGTGTTCAAAATGCCCTTAGAGGGATGGGAGAGCTGTCAGTGGCAAGCAAAGCGTAAGGATTTTCTGCAATCTAAGCTAAAACGTAAAAGAATGACTCAATATGTTCATCAGGAGGGTATTGAGCGCAACAGTTTGAAATTAAAAATGGCTGAATTAATCAATAAAGAGAATGAGCTGCAACAAGCAAGGATTAACAAGCAGGTCAGTAATTAATAAACACGAAAAAGCCGCTAAAAGCGGCTTTTTTTACTTTCTTGGTCTAACTGATAATCAGTAGCGCTGAGCAAGATTTGATTTTTTAGGATCGGGCTCTTTCGCTGCGCGATAAAACAACCCCACATTGCCAATGCTTTGAATGAGAGTAGAGCGCGTGCTTTTCTCGGCTTGTTTGATCAGTTCATTCTTTAGATCACGGTCGCCCACAGAGAACTTCACTTTAATTAGCTCGTGATCTTCTAGTGCGCGGTCAATTTCCATGAGTACATTTTCGCTTAAACCGTTGCCCGCCACGATAACGATAGGGTTTAGCTTGTGTCCGATGGTTCTTAGGGCTTTTTTACGGTCTTGAGAAAGGGCCATTAATATTAAGGTCTCTGTGTGGATAGGGTTACGACTAACTAGTCTAATTTTAGTATTATATCAGCACATGTCACCTGTCGTAACGATCTAATGCGGTTTGGCCTATAACTAAGATCGTTTTCGTTCGTTTTGACTTGTAAAGGCCGCAGTATTGAGGGAACTAGTTGGCGTAATTTGTCTCTTAGGGTGTTGGTAGAATGCCTTATCGGGCCTTGTTTTTTGTGAGAAGGCCCCCAATAAGGGTGATGAGACGTTTCCTACCCTGGATAATTGGGGTTAGGGTAAGCGCAAAAGAATACATAATGGGCGAACCAAATCAGGGCTTTGCTCGTAAAAATAAATAGTTTTACTGGAGTCATGGGCAATTGCTTGCCAAACTCTAGCAGTGAATGTGACTATTTCTGTGAATATGTAGTACTGTTAAACGTACTGAGAATCTAACAAATTAGGGGTTGGACCTTTACTAAAATGGCAAAGAATTTAATTTTATGGCTCATTATTGCCGCTGTCTTGCTGACAGTCTTCCAAAAGCTTGATTCTCCGGTCTCAAATCAAGAAATTGCGTATTCTCAGTTTATTGAGCTTGTGCAAAGCGGGCAGGTGAAAAAAGTCACCATAGCGGGTGCCTCTATTGATGGTGAGTTTAACAACGGTCAGTTGTTTGAAACGGTTCGCCCAGGTCACGATCCAAAAATGATGGATGACTTGCTGCAACATAAAGTAGAAGTACAAGGTAAAAAACCAGAGCAACAGAGCATTTGGACACAGCTACTGGTGGCATCATTCCCTATCCTAGTGATCATTGCGGTATTTATGTTCTTCATGCGTCAGATGCAAGGTGGCGGTGGCGGTGGTCGCGGCCCAATGGCGTTTGGTAAGTCTAAAGCAAAACTTCTTGGTGAAGATCAGATCAAAACCACCTTTGCTGATGTGGCTGGTTGTGATGAAGCAAAAGAAGACGTAGTTGAGTTGGTTGAGTTCCTTCGTGATCCGGCTAAATATCAGCGTCTTGGCGGCATGATTCCACGTGGTGTATTAATGGTTGGCCAGCCTGGTACCGGTAAAACTCTTTTAGCCAAAGCCATTGCAGGTGAAGCTAAGGTACCTTTTTTCTCTATCTCCGGTTCTGATTTTGTCGAGATGTTTGTGGGCGTGGGTGCATCTCGTGTGCGTGACATGTTTGATCAAGCGAAAAAGCAAGCCCCATGTATTATTTTCATCGATGAGATCGATGCGGTAGGTCGTAGCCGTGGCGTCGGCATTGGCGGCGGTAACGACGAGCGTGAACAGACTCTCAACCAATTATTGGTTGAAATGGATGGCTTTGAAGGCAATGACGGTATCATTGTTATTGCAGCCACTAACCGTCCAGATGTATTGGATCCTGCTTTATTACGTCCTGGTCGTTTCGACCGTCAAGTGGTTGTAGGTCTGCCTGATATACGTGGCCGTGAACAAATTCTGAAAGTGCACATGCGTAAAGTGCCCGTTTCTGAAAATATCGACGCTCGTGTGATCGCACGTGGTACTCCTGGATTCTCGGGTGCGGACTTGTCTAACCTAGTGAACGAAGCGGCTTTATTTGCGGCTCGTGGCGGTCGCACTACCGTCTCTATGGAAGAATTCGAAAAAGCGAAAGATAAAATCATGATGGGCGCAGAGCGTAAGTCCATGGTGATGAGCGATAAAGAAAAAGAAAACACCGCTTATCATGAAGCTGGCCACGCCATTGTTGGTCGCTTGATGCCAGAGCATGACCCTGTTTACAAGGTATCTATTATTCCTCGTGGCCGTGCGCTGGGTGTGACCATGTTCTTGCCAGAAGAAGACCGTCACTCAATCAGTAAGCGTGGTATCGAGAGTAACATCTGCTCCCTTTACGGTGGTCGTATTGCTGAAGAAATGACCCTTGGTAAAGATGGTGTTACAACTGGTGCTTCGAATGATATTGAGCGCGCCACCCAGTATGCTCGAAATTATGTTACGAAGTGGGGCCTTTCAGATAAGTTAGGCGCGCAACTTTACACAGAAGAAGAGCAAGGCAGTTACCTTGGCGGCGGCGGTGGCGGTCAAATGTCACATCTTTCTGACGAAACAGCCCGTACGATTGATGCAGAAGTCACGGGTCTATTAAAAGATTGCTACGATCGCGCGGAGAAAATCCTTCAGGATAATCGTGACAAACTTGAACTGATGAAAGATGCTTTGATGGAATATGAAACCATTGATAGTAAGCAAATTGATGACATCATGAACGGTGAGAAGCCTCGTCCTCCTCAGTCTTGGTCAGATGATGATAAAGGCGGCTCAGCTCCTGTAGCGGAAGATGTGGATCTTGATGTAAGCGAGAGTGGCGATTCAGACGCCAAGCCTTCGGTCGACCCTGCTAGCGGCAGTTAAGCACTCTTTCTAGTCTCATAAAAGGTAATACAGGTTTGCTGTATTACCTTTTTCTATTTTAGGACCCTCTATGAAACTTATTTGTGGTGAGCGATCACTGGATCTTGGTGTGCCTCAAGTAATGGGGATTTTGAATGCGACGCCAGATTCTTTTAGTGATGGCGGTCAGTTTAATAGCCTTGAAAATGCGCTTTCCCATGCTCGGCTTATGGTAAATCAAGGGGCAACCATTATTGATGTGGGTGGGGAGTCGACCCGACCCGGTGCGGTACCTGTCCCTGTTCAGCAGGAGTTGGATCGGGTGATTCCGGTGATTGAGCAAATACGCGATCAATTAGATGTATGTATCAGCCTTGACTCCAGTGCTCCAGAGGTTTTTCTGGAGGCGAAAAAAGCAGGAGCGCACATGATAAATGATGTGCGCGCGCTTCAGCGAGAGGGGGCGCTGAGTGCAGCAAAGCAAACGGGTTTACCAGTTTGCCTTATGCATATGCAAGGTGAGCCTACCAATATGCAGGATAACCCTTGTTATCAGCAAATAATCTCTGACGTTTATGATTTTTTTGTCAGCCGTGTTCAGGCTTGTCAGGATGCGGGTATTAGGCGTGACCAAATCATTCTTGATCCAGGTTTTGGCTTTGGGAAAACACTGGATGATAACTATACGCTGCTTGCTCAATTAGCGCGTTTTCATACTTTGGATTTGCCGTTATTGATTGGCTTATCACGTAAGTCTATGATCGCCGGTGTTTTAAATAATGCACCTGTGGATAAGAGGGTGCTTGGCAGTGTGGCAGGGGCTGTGATTGCGGCTATGAATGGCGCGAAAATTATACGGGTGCATGATGTGCAAGAAACCGTAGAGGCATTAAAAGTCGTGCAAGCAGCCCAAGCACAGTTGTAAAATAAACGAATAATTGCAGTAATTTAGCTCAACGCACACAAGACGCAGTAGGAATAATAAGATGTCTCGT